>CAZFOX010000135.1:0-8233 GCA_964520565.1 uncultured bacterium
AGCGAGGACGGCAAACTCAATCCCCTCGACGCCGCCGAGCCCAGCCCGGATAAGCAGACCGACATCGGTTCGCTGGGTGTATTAGCCCGTTTAGAACCCCAGCAGGATACCGTTATTCCCTTCCTAATCGCTTGGGATTTCCCCAATCGAACCAACTATTGGAACGGAGAGAAAGAGGTTAAAGGAAAATTGGTGGGTAACTATTACTCCACACAATTCGCGGATGCGTGGGCGGTATGCCAATACGTCGTCAAGAACCTTTTCCGTCTGGAAAAAGAGACCCGGCAGTACCACGACGCTCTGTATAACTCGACGGTTCCCGATGTGGTACTGGACGCTATTTCTAGCCAGTCGTCTATCCTGCGCACCAATACCTGTTTCCGCGATAAGGAGGGGAAATTCTTCGCTTTTGAAGGCTGCTCGGATAACAGCGGCTGCTGTCCGCTCAACTGCACCCATGTGTGGAATTACGAACAGACGCTGGCATTTCTATTTCCCGCGCTCGAACGCAGCATGCGCGATACCGACTTTCTCTTTAACACGGACGAAGAAGGCAAGATGGCGTTTCGCACTCTGATTCCATTGGGATTGGCGCGCTGGCAGTTCCACGCCGCCGCCGACGGGCAGATGGGTTGCATCGTCAAACTCTATCGCGAATGGCAGATGTCGGGCGACATGACCTTCCTGCAGAAAATGTGGCCTCAGGCCAAAAAAGCCCTGGCCTTCGCTCTGAAGGACTGGGATCCCGATAAAAACGGCGTGATGGAAGGCCAGCAGCACAACACCTACGATATCGAATTTTACGGCCCCATTCCCTTGTTGGGAGCGATCTATCTCGCCGCCCTGGGGGCGGGGGTGAAATTGGCGCTGGCGCTGGGAGACCATGCTGCGGCGAACGAATACAAGCGATTGTATGAAAACGGCCAGGTCAAACTCGACAGCCAGACCTGGAACGGGGAATATTTCATCCAGGTGGTAGATGCGCGCCAGCATGCCAAGTATCAACTGGGCGACGGCTGCCTCTCCGACCAGATGCTGGGGCAATGGATGGCGCATGTAACCGGCCTGGGATACGTTCTTCCCGAAGATCACGTCAAGAAAGCCATTCGTTCGGTTTATAAATATAACTTCCGGACTACCATGAGCGAGCATTACAACCCCCAACGCATCTATGCCCTGGGCGACGAAGCGGGTCTTCTTCTCTGTTCGTGGCCCAAGGGAGGCCGTCCCGATCTGCCCTTCGTCTATTCCGACGAAGTCTGGACGGGGATCGAATACCAAGTGGCATCTCATTTGATCTACGAGGGGTTCGTGGAAGAAGGGCTCGATATCGTGCGGGCGGTGCGTAACCGTTACGACGGCGAGCGCCGCAATCCTTGGAACGAGGTCGAGTGCGGGCATCATTACGCCCGTGCCCTGGCCAGTTGGTCTGTGCTATTGGCTCTTTCCGGATATCAATTCACCGGCGCAGAGAAAATGATCGCCTTCTTCCCGCGTTTGAACGAACGGGAATTCACTGGATTCTGGTCGAACGATGCGGGATGGGGATTGTACTATCAAACGCTGACATCCAGCCGCCTTCAGGCGGAAATCAAGGTTCTTTACGGGCGGGCTTCGTTGCAAAAGTTCTCTCTACCCGCGCCTCGCAGCGGACGAAACAAGGGGTATTTCAAAGCGGAAGTAAAAGCGGGCGATAATACTTTTTCGGTGGCCGCCCAGCGCGCCAACGACCGGGCCATCGCCGCGTTGCCGGAAGCGGTGGATTTGCAAACCGGACAGTCGGTGCATATTTCGATTCGATCCTGACGGTTTCACTCTCGAATGTAGACCGCTCTTCCAGCGAAAAGAAACGCAGAAGAGCGAGCGCGTTCGATTCCCAATCCATCGAAAGCCGGGTAAGATAGGGGGCAGGCAAATAACCTGCCCCTTTATTAACGATTCTGGATCGGATGTTTGTGCGATACGAGATGGCATTGTACGATCGAAGGACTGGCCATTCGCCGGGGGGAAGCCATAATTGAGTTGGAATAAAGATTAAAAAGGATTTCTGTCATGTGTCTTGGCATTCCCGGAAAGATAACCGCCATTACGGGAGACGATCCCCTGTACCGCATGGGGAAAGTTGATTTCGGCGGGATTTTGAAGGAAATCTCTCTCGCCTACGTTCCCGAAGCGCAAATCGGCGATTATGCGATCGTGCACGCCGGTTTCGCCATCAGCCTTGTCGATGAAGAAGAAGCCCGGCAGGTATTCGAATATCTCAAGGAAATGGGAGAACTGGCCGAGCTGGATAGCCGGGAAGACGCTCTCGCCCAACCGCCGGAATTATGAAATACCTCGACGAATACCGTGATCCCGAAGCGGCGGAGAAATACCTCCGCGCCATTCACGCAACCGTTACGCGCCCCTGGCCGATTATGGAAATCTGCGGCGGGCAAACCCATACCATTGTCAAGTACGGTCTCGACGATCTGTTGCCTGCTAAAATCACTCTCATCCACGGCCCCGGATGTCCGGTGTGCGTCACACCCACCGCTCTGATCGACAAGGCGGTGGAAATCGCTTCCCGGCCGGAGGCGATTTTCTGTTCGTTCGGCGATATGCTGCGCGTGCCGGGGACGCATCACGATCTGTTTTCGGTCAAAGCAACCGGGGGTGATGTGCGGGTGGTGTATTCGCCACTCGATGCAGTGAAACTGGCGCGCGAGAATCCTAACCGCGAAGTGGTCTTTTTCGCCATCGGATTCGAAACCACCGCACCCGCCAACGCGATGGCCGCCATGCAGGCGAAACGGGAAGGTTTGAAGAATTTCTCCCTCCTGGTCTCGCACGTGCTTGCGCCTCCGGCGATGGAGGCGATACTCGCCTCTCCCCACAACCGTGTGCGGGGATTTCTGGCCGCCGGGCATGTCTGCACGGTCATGGGAACCGTCGAGTACGAGCCGCTGGCGGCGAAATACAACGTGCCTATCGTGGTGACCGGATTCGAACCGCTGGATATGCTTCAGGGCATTTTGATGTGCGTGCGCCAGTTGGAAGAGGGACGTGCCGAGGTGGAGAACCAGTACGTCCGCTCAGTGCGGCGCGATGGCAACCTTGCCGCCCGGAAGGTTATGAATGAAGTGTTCCGGGTGGTGAACCGTACCTGGCGGGGACTCGGAGAGATTCCCGGCAGCGGGTTGGGACTTTCCGAGGCCTATGCCGATTTCGACGCCGAGAACCGCTTCGGTTCGGCGTCCGATCTGGATGTGCGCGAATCGCCGGACTGTATCAGCGGCCTGATCTTGCAGGGAGTCCGCAAACCGCACGAATGCTCCGCGTTCGGCGTCCGCTGCACGCCCGAACGCCCGCTCGGTGCGCCGATGGTCTCCGCGGAAGGCGCCTGCGCGGCATACTACCGGTATAGGGGGGGAGAGAGAATCACACCAGTTTCTGAAGGGCGACCAGTTCGCTGAAATAGCCTTTGCTTTCGAGGAGCTGGGCGGGGGGGCCGCATTCCACCAGGGAACCCCGGTCGAGCACGAGGATGCGGTCGGATTTCATAACCGTGGCCAGGCGATGGGCGATGACGAGAATCGTCATCGATCCACGGATTTTTTCGAGCGATTCCTGCATGCGTTTTTCGGTGTGTGCATCGACGGAACTGGTCACCTCGTCGAGGATCAGTATCTGCGGTTTGCGGATCAGGGCGCGCGCCAGAGCGAGGCGCTGGCGCTGGCCGCCGGATATCTTCGATCCTCGTTTGCCGATGACGGTTTTGTATCCCTCCGGCAGGGCGTGAATGAATTCGGCGGCGTGCGCAATTTCGGCCGCCCATCGAATATCGTCTTCGGAAAAATCCGTCCGTCCCAGCGCGATGTTGTAATGCACGCTCTCGTTGAACATCACCGGTTCCTGGGGAACGTAGCCGATCGTATCGCGCCATTTATGGGGATTGAGTTCCTGAAGATCGATCCCGTTTACCAGAATCCGGCCGGTGGTGGGGGGAAGAAAGGCGAGGATCGAATCCACGAAGGTCGTTTTGCCCGCGCCCGATCCACCCACGATACCGATCATTTCGCCACGGTGAATGGTCAGGTTCAGTTCGTTCAGAGCGGGGCGGTTGGGGATATAGTGGAACGAGAGGTCTTGGGTCTCCAACGTCGCGAATGTTTCAATGGTTTTCCCCGTTTGCGATTCCCGGTTCCGCGTCAGTTCGTCCTGATAGTTGACGATGTGATTCAGGCAGGGGATGTTTTCGAAGATACGCACCCAGAACATCTGCACGGTCGAGATGCGGTTGAAACAACGGTAAAGAAGCATCCCGGTTACCGCGGCCTCCGGCAGGTCGACCAGTCCGTTGCGTTGCATCAGAATCACGATGCATAAAATTCCAAACAGGACGATGAATTCCAATACGTGAATCGGAGAGAGACGCAGGAGATCGGTCATCGAACAATACCGTCTCGCCAATTCGATTTGATGGCCCATCAGCGCTTCCGCGTTTTTTTCCATCCGGCAAGCCTTGGCGACTTTCAATCCACCCAGAAACTCTTCCAGATAGTTTGTGATATCGTGCGAAACCTGAATGTTCTTTTGCCCGTACAGGCGGCTGAAAGCGGCAATGGGGACGATAATGGCTCCCGCCAGAATCACGGCCGCCCCGGCGGCGAGAATGGTGTAATACGAGATCCACGCCGCCACGGCCGTATAGATCAATGTGATCCCGATCAGATCGAAGAACGAGACGGCGTCCGTCAGGCACAAGCGGCTTTTATCGACCTGAAGGTTGATGGTGTCGATCGAATCGCCGACGCGCTTGTTCAGGAAGTACAGCCAACGGGTATGGATCAACTCGTGAAACAGTTCGTTGCGGGTGTCGTAGGCGTAGCGTTGCACCATCCGGATCGTAAGATAGACAAACAGGACACCGGCGACGCATTTGGCAAAAGCCACAACGAAAAGGACACAGAGGCCGATCAGGGTGGTGGAATCGAGCCCCAACGCATTGCCCACCCAGGTTTGGATATCGGTCCAATAACCGAATTTGACCAGTTCGTCTTTCGCACCGAGAAGTTCGTAAAAGATCGGCAGAAACAGAAGGGGAACCAGCGCCTCCAGAACGACCTTGATCGAATCGATCAACAGAATGAGGTAGAACTGCCACCGGTAGGGTTTGATGGCTCTGACGAGGATTCGAATTCCCTTACGGATTTGTTGAACGGTTACTTTCATTCTTTTTGATACTCTTCGATTACTGATTCAGCGATCTTTATCGAGCGGATTTCTGTTGTATCTCAGCGTTTATTTTTTGTAATTCGGGATTGGCGTTCATCAAATCGATGACGTCTCGCAGAGTAAACGACGGATTTTGTGGGTAGAGACGTTCGTAGATCGTTTTGATCAATAGGAAATCTTCCGGGGTATCCACAGTCAGGCGAAGATCGGTTCGCTGACAGACTTTATCCTGAGCGTACACATGGCCAAGCCTGTATTCATTGGGGTGTTCATAGATGTAAAGAGAGACATGCTCGTGGTCTGCTGGATCTTGAGTTTTTTCCATTAATTCTTCCAGAATTCGGACTGGATAAACCTGTGTATCCATTCCTCGCGGAAACGTGCGCTCGACGTAATTACTGACGTAATCGTATTTCCCTTCCCATTCGAAATAACTGTGGACGCATTGATCCACGATGTCTGGATCGATCAACGGGCAGTCACCGGTAATTTGAACGAGCAGTTCGCCTTCGTATTTTCTAGCCGTTTTCAAAACCCTATCCAATACGTCGTTCATGCTTCCTCGGAAACAACCGACTCCCAAGCGGACGGTCAATTCTTCGATGACGTCGTCGGATGGATGGTCGGTAGTCGCCACTGCGATTTGATCCACCGTCTTGGCACGTTTCAATCGCTCGATCAACAATTCCAGCATGGGTTTCCCCAATATAGGAGCCATGGATTTCCCTGGCAAACGGGATGACGTCATACGGGCTTGGATGGTCGATAATACTTTCATAGATGAACGATCTCCGTTATTCATGTGTTAATTACTTCTTAGAATGCGATTTTCAATCCGGTCGTACAGGGCTATTAATTGCTGGATATTGGTATTCCAATCCGCTCTTTTTTCGATGACAGTACGGTTTAAGCGGCCTATTTCGACGCGCTCTTCCCGATTCAATCGGCTTGCTTCGAGAATCGCATTGGCGAAACTCTCGGCGTTTTCGGAATGAACCAACCAACCATTCTTCCCTGGAATTACCCACTCCCGATTGCCCGGTGCATCGGTCAGAAGTACAGGCAGAGAAGAAGCCATTGCCTCTAACAGCGAGATCGAAGTCCCGTCGCTTTTCGTACAGCTCATATACAAATCCGCCGCATTAAAATAATCGGGTATACGTTCTTGTGCGACGATTCCGGGGCGGTAAATCACTTTTTCGAGATTGTTCTTCTTGATTCCATCCTCGATTTCAGATGCCATCGAACCGTATCCCAGAAGTAACAGGCGAAGATTGGATTGTATTTTGTAAGCGCGTTGAAAAGCTTGTAAGAGAATATCGATGCCATAAATCGGTTCCCAGGATCGTGTTGATACGATCACGAAAGCGTCTTGCCAGCCCAATTCGCTTCGTAAGGTTCCTCGATCGGTACGGATGGGGAAGCGATCCAGGTCGATTCCCCAGGGAAATTGGAGGATGCGTTCCTCATGGTATGGAACCATGTTTTGGACTTTCTCACGGACGGCCCGGCAGTCGCAGATGAAATAGTCGGATTGGCGCAGTGTATATTGTGTAATCCATCGGTTTGCTTCGTCCCTGTCTGCATGGAGCAGGATATCGGATCCCCACGACATGGCCAAAAAAGGATGAAAGCCGGAAAGAGCCGTCATGAAACCACAGGTCTGAATGGGGCCTGCATGGATCAAGCCCGGTTGAATCTGCGCAATGACCGATTCCAGGTGCGGCATGAGAGGGAATAACTCTTCCGGGTTCTTAATTGGCGTTTTACCGCCCGGCCATTCCACACTTTGTACGTTGTCCGGCAGGGGATTCCTTTCGTATGCGATGCCATCATTCTCCAGGCGGAGGAAAAAAATCTGGTGTTGCGATTCCGCCAGTTTGACCAGAAATCGGCGGTCATGGGTGGTATAATCGCGGGAGAAGAAGAGAACGCGCATTGTCGTTTAGCGGTTTTCCTCCAATTGAGTCCAGCGAAAGTATTCACCTTCCGGCAGGTCGATTCGCAGTCGCAGGCCGAGAATCTTATCAATTTCAAAGGGGAAAATGCTGTCTCGTGGTGCAGGACGCAAAACTTCAATCATATCACGTGTAAGAACAGTACCGGCTTTCAATGTCCGTGCAGCACGGAGACATCGCCGCTGAATGACAACCGTCTCTTTTTCATTATCGGCAACGGTCTTATTTGCCGATCCCAATGCTGCTTCCAACTCGCGGGTTCGATCGACCATATCTCGCCAAGTCTGAGGCGTCATGGAAAAAGGATGATCGGGACCGATACGGTGGGTGTCGTCGGTAAAATGTTTTTCCACAACCCGTGCACCCAGGGCTACAGCACCCAGGACTGTCGCATGACCGGGTGTATGATCCGATAAACCCATCACGGCATCGGGGAACAGAATTTGATAGGTTTTTAAGACATTGAGATGAATGTGTTTGAAATTTTCCAGGCTGGCCGTGTAATTGGTATTGCATTGCATCAGCACAATGCCGGATACACGGGCTTGAAGGATTCTCATGGCTCGTTGCACGTCGCCGATTTCGGATGCTCCGGTGGCGAGGATGACGGGTTTCCCTTTTTGGGCGATGTAATCCAATATCTCTGGCCAGGTAATATCGCCAGATCCGATCTTGTAGACGTTCACAAAGGGATCGATTTGATCGATGGTGTCGAAATCGTACGGTGAAGTAAAATATTCGATCCCAGCGGCGTCGCATTCGGCCTTCAGGGTATCCGTCCATTCCATGGGAAGAGAGGCGTTCTGGTAAACCTCAAAAACGCTTTTATGCCATTTCGCCTGATGCGAGACCTGGTCTTTCATCGATTTGAAACCGTAGTCGCTGACGATTTTGGGGGCGCGAAAGTTTTGAAATTTTGCCGCATCGGCGCCAGCCTCGGCGCAGAGATGAATCAGTTTTCGAGCCCGTTCGAGGTCTCCGTCATGGTTGGCGGAAATGTCGGCTATGAAATAGACCGGATCGTCATGGCCGATCCAGCGGTTCCCAATTTGAAAGCG
>CAZFOX010000135.1:8243-9885 GCA_964520565.1 uncultured bacterium
GCGCTTCATGGATCATTCTCCTCCGCATTGTATAAGTGTGGCGGCAAAACCCGATTCTCGCAATTCTTTGAATCTTTGTAAACCGGCTCTAACATCAGGCATGGAGCGTTGCAGAAAGGCTTCGATTTTTTTTGTTTGCAGGCTGGTATCGAGTGGGCGCGGAGTATGCAAACGGGCGTCCTGAATTGAAGTGCAATCGATATATTCTGGATCGAAGCCGAATGTTTCCGCCAGTTTTTTTGCAAACTCATACTTGCTGCACGCTTCCGAACCGGATACATGATAGAGGCCCATTGCTTCGCGTTCGATTAAATCCAGGATTAGATTGCATAAGTCGTTGGCAAGGATAGGGGAAAACCGAACGTCCCGCCATCCTGGAACTCGTTGACCTTGTTCGAGGCGCTGGAGAATCCATTCCGCCAGACTGGTCTTGGAACGCGCGTTCCATCCATAGATGTTAGTGCGTAGAATTAATACATTGGGCAAATGGTGCAAGACACTCCGCTCTCCTTCTCGTTTCGAACGAGCGTATTCATTAACTGGATCGGTTTCATCCTGTTCGCGGTAAGAACCTTGTTTCCCGGAATAAACCGCATCGGTGGAGATATAAACCATTCGGCCGCCCGTTTTGGCCAGCGTCTCCGCCAAGTTTTTAGACGCAAGAACATTGGCGTTGTATGCCAGATCGGGATTTTTTTCACAGTTATCGAGATCGGTCAAGGCGGCGCAATGAATAATCCACTGGGGCCGGGTTCGCTGGATGAGATCGGAAACTGCATGGGGATCGGACAGGTTCAGAGAGATGGAAGGGACATCGGGGAAACGCATCGGATGCCGATGATAAAGAGCGAGTAAATCTGAAAACCGGCTTTTCGCGGCCCAGACCAGGTTGGCTCCCAATAAACCACTTGCACCGGTAATGATAATCAATCGTTCCGCCTCGGCGATGTATATCTGAAGAGATGGCTTTTTTACGTTACACGAAATTGGCGATCAGATCCTTCAACTGTTCGACGGTGAGCCATTGCGGGTTGTTTTGGCTGCTATAGAGAAAGCCGTCGGGCAGGTGTTTTCCGATATTCCAATTGCCTCGCGACCACCAGGGATGAGCGGGTTGAATGACGTACATGTCGTCGAGTTCCACGGTGTTGCGCGCCTCATCCTCGGAGACCAGCACCTCGTGCAGTTTTTCCCCCGGGCGGATGCCGATCTCGTCGATGGCGCAATCCGGTGCGATGGCCTTGGCGAGGTCCATGATGTTCATGCTGGGAATCTTGGGCACGAATACTTCGCCGCCGTGCATGGTCTCGATACTTTTGATAACCAACCGTACGCCTTGTTCGAGCGTGATCCAGAAGCGGGTCATCCGCGAATCGGTGACCGTAATGCGGCCGGTCTCGCGTTGTTTGTTGAACAGGGGGATGACGCTGCCCCGGCTGCCGACCACGTTGCCGTAACGCACGCAGCAGAACCGCGCGCCGGATTCCTTGGAATAGGCGTTACCCTGGACGAAGAGTTTTTCGGCGGCCAGTTTGGTCGCGCCGTAAAGATTCACCGGATTGACAGCCTTATCGGTGCTGAGAGCGACCACCTTTTTCACGCTGGTATCGATGGCCGCGTCGATGATGTTTTTAGCCCCCAT
>CAZFOX010000136.1:0-2403 GCA_964520565.1 uncultured bacterium
GTTTCATCCATATTTTACTACAGAAATATATAACATTCGGTAAAAATCTGTCAATATTTTTAGGGTTGTTAAGATGGGAGTTAAAAAAGTGGGCGATTTCACCCTGCATCAGGAGCATCTTCCATCTCCTGATTATTTCTGCGATACTTTTTAGGATTGTATATATTCAGAGAAAGCAAAAGCCATAACAGAAAGTTCTATTCCTTTCGGAGACATGAAATTATGATGACTACATTACTGAATTTCAAAATCAATCGAACAATTCTACTCTTTTCGATCCTTGCGTTCCTCGCGCTTTCGTTTGTTTCTGGCAATGCCGAGAATCTGCAGCCGTTGCCTTCCGATCCCTATTTTGTGCCCTTTAAGCCGCTTCAAGCGCCGCAAACCAAGGAACTCCTGCTGAAGGAAGGCGACCGGCTGGCGATTTGCGGCGACTCGATCACCGAGCAGAAGATGTACTCCCGTATCATGGAGACTTACCTGACGGTCTGCGTCCCGCAATTGAAGATTACTGTCCGGCAGTACGGTTGGAGTGGCGAACAGGCGTCGGGATTCTTGCATCGCATGAAAAACGATGTATTGCGATTTAAACCCACCCTCGCCACCACGTGCTACGGAATGAACGATCATCGTTATCAGCCCTACAATCCCGAATACGGCAAGATTTACCAGGATACTTCACAGGCCATCATTCGGACTTTTAAAGAAAACGGCGTGCGCTTTGTTCAGGGATCGCCGGGTACGGTTGGCAAAATGCCTTCCTGGGTGAAGCAGGCAAAAGGTACGGTAAACGATCTCAATCTTAGCCTGCTCGAATTCCGGAACATCGGGGTGCGGTTGGCGGAAGAAGAGAACGTTGCATTTGCCGATGTTTTTCTGCCGATGCTCGTTGAGGGTTTTAAGGCGCAACAGAAATATGGGGAAGGCTATATGATTTCCGGCAAGGACGGCGTTCATCCCGGCTGGGCCGGGCAGGTGGTTATGGCGTATGCTTTCCTCATGGCGATGGGATTGGATGGCGAGATAGGAGCGATTGATTTGGATATGTCAACGGGGAAAGCGACCGTGTCGCAAGGCCATAGAGTTCTCTCTGCCGATACCCATGAAATTCAACTAGAGAGCGAACGCTATCCATTCTGTGCGACCGGAGATCTCGACAACGATGACAGTATCCGTTCCGGTATGGCTCTTGTTTCTTTCAACGATCGACTCAACCGTTTCATTCTGACCGTGAAAAACGCCCCCGCTGGAACTTATAAAGTCAGTTGGGGAGAAACCGCGAAGAGTTATACCCATGAAGAACTGGCCAAAGGTGTCAATCTGGCCGACGATTTTCCGGTTAATCCCTTCAGCGAAGCGTTCAAGCAGGTCGATGAAGCCGTAGCCAAAAAACAGGCTTATGAAACCAAACAAATCAAACAACTGTTTCACGGCGAAGAAGGCCAGGCGGATATGGAAATGACCGCCATCCTTACCGAAAAAGCCCGCGCTCCCTTGGCTGAGGCGATCCAAACGGCTTTCAAGCCGGTACGGCATACAATCCGTGTGGAGAAAGAATGAGGTGTAGAGATTCAATCAAATATACCCTCTTGGAATCTTTTTTTCCTTTACGCTAAAAACAGCGTATCAGATTTATACATGGTGAGATAATTTATTGAACTTAGAAGAGAATGCTCGTTACCAGACTCACCGGACATTGATCCAGACCTATTATCCCTCCCTGCTGGCTTTTCTGCCGGAGGTTTGTCCCGTTCACGAAGAGGGAATTGAGAAATCCGGTGGAATGGAGAGAATTCCCCTGGATGACCAGGACGAATTTACCTCGCGCCGGCCGCAATATGCGGTTGTTTATGGGATGGGGGACGGGTATTGGCTGACGAATTATTTCCAGGAATATAGCGGAACTCTGAAAGTATTGCATATAGTGGAACCGGATGCGGCCGTTTTTGCGGAGCAGATGTGCCGGTATTCCTGGGTTTCTCTTCTACAGGATGGCCGGGTTCGGTGGCATATTGGGCCAGCAGCGGAGGACGTTCAAAGTGCGTTGCGGAGCGATACGCCAGAGATCGCCTCTTGGGGGATTCATGCCTGGCGATATATACCCCATGCCAACCTGCATGGGGAGTCGTTTTCTTCTATTGTAAACATGTTGAACGAGTCGCTGAGGAGTGCGAGGGATAACGCTCGCATTCAGATCGAACGCGGCGCGATGATCCAAGCCAACATCATTCGCAATCTACCTGCTATTCTACGATCGCTGGCACTGGATGCGTTTGTGGATCGATTCAAGCAAACGCCTGCTGTGGTAATCGGGGCGGGGCCGTCGCTGGACAAGAATATCGATGCCTTGCACGAGGCAGCACCGGGCGTTTTATTGATTGCTTCCGATACGGCCCTACGTCC
>CAZFOX010000136.1:2413-9877 GCA_964520565.1 uncultured bacterium
TCAGCCGCATTTCGTGGTGTCCTGCGATCCCTTAAAACTGAATCATCGGCATTTCGAAGGCATCGCGTCGCTGGGAAACGCCGTACTGGCCTATCTGCCCGAGACCAATGCCGGAATTCTCGAACAGTTCGCCGCACATTCCCGTCGGCTTTGCCTGCACGACCTGCAATCCAAACTCTTGCAGCGGTTAGCCGGGATGTTAGGTATTCGAAAATCATTCCGGCGGCGTATGAACGTGGGCTATTGCGCGTTTATTCTGGCGCAGGAGATGGGATGTTCGCCAATCATTCTGGCGGGGATGGATCTGGCCGTGTCGCCGGGTGGCCTCTCGCATGCCCGGGAAACTGCCAACGCCAGCGAAGTTACTCTTTCTGGCGATCGGCGAACGGTTCGGTTGCAGGGAAGGGTGGAGACAGGGGACATGCCCCTGATTCCCGTGGAAGCGTATTTCGGGGGAGAGGCATTGACCTTTACCTATTTTCATCAAATCCTGCGTGTTTTAGAGAAATCCATCGTTCTATCGAGGGAGCCGGTAATCGATGCCACGGAGGGGGGGGCTAAAAAGCGGGGCGCGGTTCAGATGCCGCTGAGGGAAGCGTTGAGTATCTATACGGCGGGCGAACCGGCAGCAGACCGGCTGAACGCCATCTGTGCTCGACCGCTCACTATCCCCGTGCACCCTGTCTTCAGCCTGCTTCAGGAAATCATGCAGGATTTGCAGGCAGTGAAGACCCAGTTGCGAATGGGGCTGGTTCGCCTCGATCAATGGGAAAAGGAACTGGAGAAACCGGATCTATCTCTTGATACTGTAAATCGGCAAGCGGACTCATTGTTACAGCGTTGGACAGAACTGCTGAATGGCGAGGCGCTTGATGTGGGAATCGATATCGGACTGGCCCGTTGGCGGTATGAAACCTGGCGAGTGGAGGCGCTGGAAGGGGAGGCGGCGAAGGCACTTGGCGACTGGTGGCAAGGTCGATTTCGAAAATGGTTTGAGGGATTGGGGAAAGATTTGGAATTATTTGAAGGACTTTATCGAACCGTTGTCAAAAGCCTGCAAACCGGCTTGACTTCCAAACCGGAAAGGCAATAATGAAACCCGTCAGCGGGCGATTAGCTCAGCTGGTTAGAGCGCCAGTATCACAAACTGGAGGCCACTGGTTCGAGTCCAGTATCGCCCATTTTTTTGCTGTTTTTTTGTACCCGGAGATCGATTCTGAACCGAGGGCCTATCAATAACGCTCCATGGCCGGGACTCGTGCGTATACTCAGTACTACCGCAAAGGGGTCGAACTGTACGCGGCCGGCCATTACGATGAAGCGCTGACCAACCTGAAAAAAGCCGTTATCCTGCAACCCAATTTCCCCGACGCCTATTTTAAGATTGCCTGCATTTATGGCGAATTGGAGCGTTATGCAGACGCCTTTTCGATGTTCGACAAGGTCAGCGTATTACTGCCCAACGATCTGGAATTGTTGTGGACGTATGGAAAGACGCTCCTGAAATCGGGCGACGAGAAAAAAGGATTCAAAATCCTCCAAAAAGCCTTAAAACTCAATCCCCGAGATCCACGCTCTCGCATGGAAATGGCCCGGCATTACATCCAGAATGAGAAATTCCGCAAAGCCGTATCGGTTCTGGAGGCAGGGATCAAGGTCAATCCCGAATACGCGCCCTTTTATGCGTTGGCGGGAGATGTCTACCGTAAACAGCGGAAGTTTCCCAAAGCGCAGCATTATTTCGAGCAATGCCTGGAGATCGATCCCGACAACGAGACGGCCAAACGGGGATTCAATGCCGTTATGCGGGCGATGGAAAACGAAAACGAGGGACGAGACGATCTGAGTGCCGAAGAGGAAGCGCGCGAGGAGATGGTGGAAACCGCTGCTTTGTTCGCGGATGGGAAATTCGACCAGGCGATCGTGCGGTTGTTGGATTTGAAAGATCGCCCCGGCGTCGAGCGGGAAGCATCGATGTTGCTGGGGCTGGCGTTTGCCCGCAAGGGACTCTATAAGCGGGCACACGATGTTTTACTGGCGTTTACCCGGGAACACAGCGCCGATATTCTGGTTTGGTATAACCTGGGATTGTGCGCCAACCGGATGGGGCGATACGATCACGCTATCGATTATTTAGCGCAGGCGTTGGAGATGGACGAGGATTTTGAAGAAGCGTTGATCGAAATGGGTATCGCCTGCCAGATGAGCGACGAGACCGCACACGCGCAGCGTTACTTTTTGCGCGCGTTGAAACTTGGACGAAAAGATGCCCGGCCTTACGTTTACCTGGCGCGCATGGCTTATGAGAAGGGCGAAAGAGATAAAGTGGATGAATTCCTGAAACGGGCGCAGGCGTGCGATCCCAAGCATCCTTCTATTCGCCTCTTTCATGGTTATGCGGCGATCGCGGAAGAAGAGTATAAGATCGCCGTTGAATCGCTGGAAGCCTGTCTGGAACAAACTCCCGACCATTTTGAAGCGTTGAAACTGCTCGGCCGGGCGCGTTTGGAGTTAAACGACCTTGCGGGGGGACTGGCGAGCTATCAGGCGGCGGCGGCTTTGAATCCATCGGACGCCGAATGCCGCCAGGTATTACAGGAACTGGCCTCTCAAATCGGCTAGATTGGAACCGCTCACGTGACCATGACTCCCGAAATCCTGATACGAATGGCGATCGCGCTGGGTCTTTTCGCTTTTGGATGGACCTTGTTTCGTTTTGGGCTGCGCGCCGCCGGGTTTTGTCTGGGCTATGTATTTGGAACCACTGTTTATGAGTTGCTGGTGACGTGGCTGGTTAAATTAAACGAACTGAATGTTGTCGATGAGAAATGGCTCCAGTATCTTCCCCAACATCCGCTAGCCGCTATGGTGGCGGGATGCGTGTTCGGCGTTGTGGGAATTATCATGGCCCAAAAAATGTATCAGGTTTTGATCTTTTTGGGGGGAACCGCGGGAGGATTGTACGTTCTTTATACCGACGAACATCAACGGGCATTGGTGGAAAAACTATTTGCCTGGATTGGTATTTTGCAGCCAATCGACAATCTGTTGGGGAACGCCTGGCCTGCGGTGTTGGCTATTCTGATTGGATTGCTGTTTCTTTTGTTCCAGAAGAAACTGATCGTTGTGCTGACTGCCTGCGCAGGCGCCTATATGATCTCCGATATCGTCAAAATCCCCATCCTCTTTCTTCCTCTCTGTTTCATTGGTTACCTTTTGCAAACCATAAAACGCCCCTCGTCCAAGAAGGCGGAGGAGTAATCCCTTGACGATTGTCCAGACGATTCAACTTTCCAAACGGTATGGGAAACGAATCGGCGTGGATTGTCTGAATCTGGAAATTCTCGAAGGCGATCTATTCGGTTTTCTTGGCCCGAATGGATCGGGTAAAACGACGACGATTCGTTTGTTGATGGGATTTCTAAGGCCGACGTCGGGAAAGGCGCGTATTCTCGGATTCGATTGCTGGCACGATAGTCCGCGTGTCAAAGCCGAGACCGGTTATCTTCCCGGCGATCTGCGTTTGTATCCCTGGCTGACGGGACGTATCGCTGCCGATCATTTCGGCCGCATGCATGGGCGCTCTCTCCATAAGGAATTTGGGGAACTGGCGTGTCTCTTCGATTTCGATCTCGATCTTCCCGTTCGGCGCATGTCGAAAGGTACGCGGCAGAAACTCGGTTTGACGATGGCTTTGGCGCATCGTCCACGTTTGTTGATTCTCGATGAACCGACGACGGCCCTCGATCCGTTGATCCAGATTGTTCTTTACCAGTGCCTTCGCAATCTGGCAGAGGAGGGGAGTACGATTTTCTTCTCAAGCCACTCTCTCGGCGAAGTGGAAGATTTATGCGACCGGGCCGCCATTCTGCGAGATGGCCGAGTGGTGGCCTGTGAACGAATCGCCGATCTGCGGGCGCGGGCGCACCGGCGGGTGAAAATCCTGTGGAGATCGGAGGAAGATGCCGCCTGCATTACACCGCCCGCTTTTTTGATTCTAGGCTCGCGGAAAGGCCTGGAATGGGAGGCATCGCTTTCCGGCAATGCGATGGATCTGGCGCGATGGTGCACCGCGTACCCCATTCTCGATTTTTCCGTCGCGCCGCCCGATCTGTCTCAGGTTTTTCAATCGTATTATTCGAAAGAAAGCGAACCGGAATCATGCGGGGAATCCTGCTGAAAATTCGTAGGGAAATTGTCGGATTTTCTCTGGCCTTCGGCCTGGGGCTGATGGCTTTTCATATCCTGTTGGCCTATATCGCCCCCACGATTCTCTCGGAACTATCCGGCCGGTTTCTGCAAACCCTGCTGATCAAGACCGTTTTGAAAGGATTATTCGGCGGCGATGTGGGACAAACGCTGGGGACCATTGCCATCGTTTCGCTTTCCTGGATTCATCCCATCCCGCTGGTTTTGCTCTGGTCGCAAGCCATCGCATTGTGGAGCCGCATGCCTGCCGGGGAGATCGAGAAGGGAACCCTGGATATCTACCTCAGTCAACCGGTTTCCCGATTCCAGATTTTTCTGGGCGAGACGATAGCCTGGTTGGTGTCCGGTTTGATTCTGATTGGAATGGCGTTGGCGGGCAACCGGATCGGGAATGCATCGCTCGCTGACGAATATCGTATATCGTATTCCGTCCTGTTGAAACTCGCTGTCAATCTCTACGCTCTCTATCTGGCCGTGGGAGGTTTTTCCTGTCTTTGCTCTTCTCTATGCAACCGGCGCAGTTCGGCAATGGGATTCGCGTTCTGTTTCGTGGCTTTTTCGTATCTGTTGCATACACTGATTCCATTCTGGAGCACGGCCAAGCAAATCGCATTTCTGAGCGTAATGGATTATTACAATCCTATGCTTATTATTCAAAATCCCTCCTGGCCCATCGGAAATATCGCCGTTCTCGTTTCGGTAAGTATCTTCTTCTGGCTGGCGGGCCTGGCCGTTTGGGAACGAAGAAACCTGAATGTCAATTGATGATTTTTTATGGGTGAAATCAAGATCGTAAGGTGAGAAAAACCGTATTTCACCGACGAATGAATTGGGAGATGCACTTATGATCCAATGGATCGCTTCCATCGTTAATTCTTATCGCAGCATCTTATTGTTGGCGGGAATCTGTCTCTGTTCTATCCACGTTCATTCGAGCAATGAGAACCGGCCTTTGGTTCAAGTTACCCACGAAGCGGCAGTCTGGAAACTTACGGGTTCCCGGTTGCAGGTTTCGCTGGATGAGAAAACCTTTCGAATGGAAATCCGAACGCCCTCCGGTGTTTGGGAAACCGTGGAATCCTCCACCGGCGAGCTTCAAATAAAAAGCGGAACGGAAACGTTTTTGCTGTCCCTGAAAGATGCCGGAACTCAAACCATCGAACCGTACTGGAATGGGTATCAATCGGGAATCAAGATCGTGCTCTCCCGTTTTGCTTCTCCATCGAACAAGGAACGGTATTTTGGTGTCGGCTTGCAACTCTTCATCGGCCTTCAGGGTAAGGAGGAAGACCTGATGTGCGAAGCCGTTCCTGAAGAAGGCGACGACGCGATCCTTCATTTGCACTGGCCGAAAGAATTCAAGCCGGAGACGTGCGACTTTACTGTGGTTCCCTTTATGCAGGGAATGCTGCTTCCCCGCGATTGGCCACGCGCCGTTCGTCTTTATGACACGGAATGTTATGGGCGCGGACTCTATATGCCCTGGTGGGGATATCAAAAAGAAAATGCCGCCGCGGTAACGATTCTTGATACTCCCGAGGACGGTGGTTGCCATTTTTCTCACCCGGAGGGAGGACCTACCCGCCTGGGCGTTCGCTGGAACCATTCTCTGGGCCGGATGGCTTATCCACGCCGGGCGCGTCTTTGCTTTTTAGACGGTGAAGATTACAACGGCATGGCTAAGCGATACCGCCGTCACGTCATGGAGAATGGACATTTTGTTTCCATGAAAGAAAAAATCGCCCGTTCTCCTTTGGTGGAGAAATTACTCGGATCGCCTGTCGTTCATACCAATATTCTCTATCATATTCAGCCTCAGTCGAGTTATTACGATAAAGAGAAATCGGAAAACAATCATCAATTAGTGACTTTCGATGAACGCGCCGGCCATTTACAGGCGCTGTCCGGCCGTGGCGTACGGCGCGCTTACGTTCATCTGGATGGGTGGGGACAGCGGGGGTACGATAACCTGCATCCGGATCTATTACCCCCTTACCCCGAAGCGGGCGGTTGGGAAGGGATGAAGCGCTTTGCCGAGGTCTGCGATCGGCTCAACTTTACTTTCGCTATACACGATCAATACCGGGATTTCTATCACGACGCCGAATCGTACGATCCCCGCCATACGATTCTGGAATACGGCGGTGGACGTCCGTTTGGTAACACCTGGTTTGGCGGCAATCAATCGATCCTCTGTTCGCGTCTTGCGCCCGGGTATGTGGAACGAAACCACCGCGCATTGATCGATCATGGTGTCAAAGTCCAAGGCGCTTATCTCGATGTCTTCGCCGTCGTCCCGCCGGACGAATGTTATAATCCGGAACATCCCGTGACCCGCCGCGATTGTCTGCGATACCGGGGAGATTGTTTCGATATCGTTCGCCGCCTGTTGGGGATTGTCAGTTCCGAAGAACCGGCGGATTGGGCGATTCCCCATCTCGATCTGGTGCATCACGGTCCCTATCCCCTCGATCTCAATCCCGGGAAAGGTCCGGCGATGGGGATTCCGATTCCGCTTTTTAATCTGGTTTATCATGACGCCCTGTTTTTGCCCTGGTCGTTGGGTAAAGGGGAGTGGGGAATACCCGAGACCGATTGGGGCTATTTGCATGCGTTGCTGAACGCCGGACTTCCCTATATGTCTATAGAACCCGATGAAGAAAGCCTGAAAACGATTAAAACCCTTTGCGCTCTCCACGAACGAGTCGGTCTCCAGGAGATGATCCGTCATGAGTTTTTGGATCCCGAACGGCGCAGGCAACGGACTATATACGCGGACGGCACGACGGTGACGGCCGATTTCGAAAAGAACGAATACCGGATCGAGCCGCCGCTCGATGGAAATCCATCGGCGTTTAAGGAAATGTGAGGACGGGTGAGGTTGATGGATATGCAGGAAGAAAAAAGGGTAAATATTGTATGATGATTTGGCAAAAAGTGGCTTGAGGACGTAACTCACACTATATTTTGTACCGGGCACTTCGATTTGGCCACAAAATCTTGTCGATAGAATTTACGTTGATGACTTTTTGCCGTTTCGTCTTGTATGGGAATGGGATTCTATTCTGAATTGATAATTTACTCATTTGAATGGAGTCGGGATAAAATGATGAGAAAATCTCAAGAGAATAAATCTTTTCAATTTTTATTTAATGGGAAATTACCTAAGTATCGAGACAATAAACGTTTTTTTCTTTTCAACACTGGTGAGTGCGAAGTTCTACTGACATAAATTTGTAAATCTTGATAATTCAG
>CAZFOX010000137.1:0-968 GCA_964520565.1 uncultured bacterium
GAAGGCCAGCCTGTACGAATTACAAAAAAAGACCCTCACCAGCGAGGCGGATTATGCGGAGGAGTTGGAAGCACTCATTCTTTTCGAAGCCCGCCGCGCTGTTCTTGACAAACTCGATAAGGCGAATCCATCCCTGCGGATTCCAGATCAGATTCGCACCTACATTCGTACCCATACCGCCCTGGCCAAATCGATGGCGCGCCGCGAAGTGATCGCGCGCCATCGATTGAATGCGCTGACGCAACACCCGCTGAACTACTATCAGTCCGCCGGAGGGAACAAGCGGTACAACCTACTCTACACGCCCAGCCGCGTTAATCTCGGTCACCGGGAACGTGACTCGGTTGTCAAATGGCGGCAATGGGTCGGCGGCGCGGATCGCTGGGCTGCCCAGGCGGGCTTTGAATTTTACAGCCAGATCAACGAAGGCGGAGTCGAAGAACGTCCCGCGCTGGCGTACGCAGAAATCCAAAAAACATCCGAAAACGCCCTCTGTGTCACTCATTTCGCCGGTTCCAACGCCCTGGCGCTGTTGTGTATGGCGGTTCTGGAAGGAGATGCCGAAGACATGGCCGACCAGATGAACCTGCGCCACGACCGGATGATTCCTCCCGCGGGCGAAGGTTACGGCGGATATTGCGTACCCAAAGATGGCCTTTTCCTTGCGTTTGTACTCTCGCTCGGCAACGAAGTGAAACTGCGCCAGATGGGTATTCCCGAACGGTTCCACGAAGGTGTTATGAAACTGGCCAAGGAATGCCTGCTCAACCAGAACCGGTTCGAAAGTCATTTCGAGTGGCAGCGCTGGGCGGCGGAAAAACTGCTGGCCTATAAGACACTCAAGAAATATTTCGATCTGAAGGACGGTCTGCTCGTCTTCCATATCAACAAGATCGCCCGGGCGGTCGAGAACCTCGGCCAGCCCTGGCACGAAACCACGGAAGGTTCCAAACTGGTCGCCAACCTGG
>CAZFOX010000137.1:978-9877 GCA_964520565.1 uncultured bacterium
GCCGAACAGGTCAACCGCTTTATGGTCTTTTACAAGGCCTGGATGATTTACGACGCGCTGCGCGAGGCTCGCGAGCATCATCCCGCCTGCCCCGAAGAAAAAGACGCGGTAATCGCCCTGACGGCCGAATACAAACCGGTTCAGGATATTCGCTTCTCGACCGGATTGCGGTTATTTGAAATTCTCGCCCAAACCGGGGACCACCTGCTGCACTCGCTGGATGAAGAGGGGCAGAACCTCGCTCATCTTATGTTCCACGGTTTCGATCCCGATACCGATCATCCCATTGGCAAGCGTACCTTGCAGCAGGTTTTTAAAGCTTTGCGTATCAACAAACCGTCCAAAGAAGATTACGCTCGTTTGCGCGAGGCCTTTCCTCCTCATAACCCGCCCGGCGATCTGATCGTTACCTCGGTCACCATGTCGTCCACCCAAGACCTGCTGCATTACACCAGCGACACCAAACTGGAAGAAATCGCCTCGCAGATTCAGGTGATTCTCGGCGATTACGGCTTGAGCGAAGACCAGATTCGCGCCAACGCCATCGTGTTCGGCGGCAAATTGCGCCAGTGGGCGGGCATCCGGGAACTGCCTTCCGAGGAGCAGGATGAATTGATAGCCCGGGTGAGCGGCAACATACACGCGCTGGTATTGCAGATGCGCGGGCCGGGACGCGATTATGAAAAAGACCTCCAGGGAATCGACGTTCTAAATGCAGGGATCGATTTCCCCGAGTTGCTAGCCCTTCTGGACGACATGCCGAAGGTTATATCCCTGATGCGTAACGGAAATCCCGGCAGCGCCCTGGCCATTACCGACGGCGCGGCCGGACGCGCGCGCCGCCTGTTGACCTATCTGGACGTGCAGCTGTTCTTCGCCGCCTGCGACCGGATCGGCCGCCGGGGAATCTACCGCGCCGTGGGATTGGGGCGGCGTAACATCGACCGCCTGCGTGTCGATATGCAACGCAAGCGCGAACGTGCCGCCGGTCTGCTGGCCGCCTTGATCGCCGTGGCCGATGCCACCCCGGCGCAACAGAAAAAAACGGTCGATTCCGCGTTGGCCCTCTACCGGCATCTGCGAGAAACGATCACCGCCGCCGACGAAGCTGGTCAGGCACTGCGCGAAGAAGAAAAAATGAAGCGTTACGGTAAATGGAAACCGCGCTATCACTCCATCAGCCAGACCCTGGCCCGGATCAGCGCCGGGTTGCCCCTGCAGCGGCTCGATTTCGGCTCCTGGCTTGCGGGTATCGGCGGAATGTTCGTTGTTATCAATCGTCCCCTTGAGGAGATTAAAACCCTGCAGGCCAAATGGGAAAGAGGACAGCAGATTGTATCCCAGTTCACCGATGCTAGCGAAGCCAGTGAAGTACAGAGTTTCACCCCCGAACAACAAGCTGACCTCTTCCGGCATGTGGTTCGTCCCGAATACATTCCCGAATCTGAGCGATTCGCCCAGCAAATGCTGGTAGAATCCTCCAGTAAGGCTTGCGAAATTGCGGCCCGCGAGGCGCTCGAACGACGCAAGGCTCTCAAAGTCCGTGCCGAACGCGCCCGGGCTTTCAACGATCGCGAGGATGGATTCCATAAGACGTTTCAGGAAATGAATATCCCCGGTTTTGAAGAGACCTGGAACGCCGCTCTTCGATGCCTGGAATCGATTCACCAAAACCTTGGCAAGATTTATACCCTGAAAGGGAATGACCCGAAATGGGCCGAGCTGCAATCCAGCGTGAATCAGACCTTCGGCCGGTTTATCGGTCATACCCGCGCGGGATTGACGCGCCTGTTTCTCGATTACCTGCCCGAGAATACCGCCGATCAACGTTCGATGAAACGCCAGATACTCGACGACCTGGCGCTCGTTTACACGGGACGGGAGCTAATTCTGGAAAATCTCAAAAAACTGATGGGTGGGTATGAAGACATAGGCGCTATTGCCCGCTTAGCCGAAGCCGCCGAAGACGACCGGGACAAACTGGATCGCATCGCCAAGGCTATCGAGATGTTCTATATCACATTCGCTCTCGGCCAAACACTCGAATTCGCCTTGCAACCCTCCGAGGATGTCGATCCGGCGCTCTTCTGGAAAAACGTGGTCGATTTCTTCGCCGAATCCATCAACGATCACTGGTATCACTACTGGCCCTGGGCTTATTCGCGCGGGATCGGTTTCAATGGCATTCCCGTCGAGGAAAAATACACACTGGCGGTGGAGCGTCACGCCTGGCTGTACGATTACTTGCGCCAATTGTACGTTCACCGCACTGAACTGCGCCATCGCTCCGAAGCCGACGCCGATGCATTGTTGGGGAATTTCTCCGGCGAGAAGCGAATCGTCGCCATCGGCGCGAACGGTCCCACCGAGAAGGAACGCGCCTGGCGCGCTTATAACCAACTGCGCGAAATGGCCTTCCTGCGGACGGACGGCTTTGAATTACCGCCCGTCTTCCACGAATTCGATCCCGATCTCATTGACGCCGATAATCGCGTCAATCTGACCTTCCTCTTCCCGGTTGGAAGAACGCACGTCTCTCGTGCTCTTCGCGAAGGCCCCACTTTGTGTAGAGAATTGCTGGAAAAGAAACATAAAGGGGCGAATTTGTTGATCACCCGTTACAATGAATTTACGGCTGTGAAAGGGGCGGAGCGCCAGGTTCTTTTAATCAGCGACGCTCACTTCTACATCAGCGAAAAAGAATATGCCGCCGCGCTGGAACGGCACGCGAGGCTTAACAAAAACGAAATCAAAAAACGACTAAAGGAAGAACGCGACGCCGGCCGCCTGACTCCCAAGGGGATCCGGGTAGCGGCACGTTTTGGACGAAAGGGCGCTCCCGCTCCCGTTGTTGCGGGCGGCCTGATTCCCTTCCACGGTCACCCGGTTTATATCAGCGGCCAGTCGGAGGCGGAAGGGATGCCTGCCACGATTCAGTCGCAGGTCTATACCGATGTCACTTACGATAAGTCTCTCTATCCTCGAATTTTCACCGAAGAATTCGGCGTCCAACTTCCGCCCGAAATCGACTGGCTCCATGAGTGGAACGAAGAGTTCGATTCCGATACGATCCTGCAACGAATTTTGGATGGGTATCCTGACAAGGGATTTACCGGTCTGCGATCGTTCGCTCACGATCACGCCATCATCCTGGTCAAGGGAGCGGCGGAATCGGGTGCGCGCAACCTGAAGGTCTTCGACGTACAGAACGACCGGGCGCAGATCGATGAAGAGTCGCTCCGGCAGGCCGCCCGCTTCGTTTACGATGTCTCGCGCGGCCAGAATGTCGTCATCCAGGCCGCCATTTTTACCAATCCCGAACTCTGGGCATCTCCAGAATTGATGGAAAGCTTTGTGAATCGCCAAATCCTGGATTGGAATACGCCGGTCAACCGCGACACCTATCCGCGATCCCAGATTTACGGCTCGATGCGCATCGTGGCCTCTTCGCCGCATCCCCGGAAGAAATACGACACAGCTTTCCCCATCTCGCTCATGAGCCTTCAGGTGGCGACCAACGTCGGCCGCGGTGGGACGCTGGAGCCGCTGCGTGAGGAATACATTCAACCGAAATTCCGCTCTTCGATCCTCAAAGGGCTTCACGCCCAAGGCCCCAAACTGATGAAAGCCATCACGGCCTTCGTCGAACGGTATGGCAATGAATGGGAAGCGAAAACCGGCAAGAAGATCGGCCAAGATATCCGGGGTGTGTCTTATGGATGGGCTAACTATCTGATGAACGATTTCGTCATCACCCCGGTTTACAAACGGCGCGGCCGCCTGGTCGATATCAAGCCGATCTTCGATGAGGAAGGCCGCCGCATCGGTTCGATCCCCATCCTGCAGGATGAGACCGGGCGATTCGAGGGCGAGATCGCCGATTGGAAATTCATCCTCCTCGAACCCAACGTCGGTATCGGTCTCTGGGATCGGTATAACCTGCGCGAACAGGTCTACGAACAGGAGGTCTGCCGCCGTGAAAAACGGAAGTTCGACTGGAACAACATCGGTTGCAGCGACCGCATCGTTCTGCGCAATTTCGTGCTGAGCGGAGAGGAATACGTGAAAGCCGTTTTCGGCTCCAAAGGGATTAAACGCGAGAATATCCAACAAATACAGAATATGTGAAAGACTAGTGGTCTATATTCATCGATTTTAACAGTTTCGTGGTTGATAAATCCTCCCTCACCCTAATCCTTTCCCGAAGGGCGAGGGAACAATGTCAAAGGAACCACTAGTTTTTCAAGATGCAGGAAATCATTCCCGGGGTAAAGAGAGCCGGTTATTCCGGGTCTCTTTACCCCGAGTCATTTGGGTGGATATCGTGCAGAAAGCGATTAAACGATTCTCACCATAACGTTCCGATTGGGCTTTTTCGAAGAGGGAATGGGTAAATCGGCGCACGTACTTTGGAGAACCGGGCTAATCAGTATCCAGATCCTCCAAAAAGAACGGGTACCCGATGGATACCCGTTCTTATATAACTCCAATACCAATTCGCCGAAATTTTTGGATCAGTTATGCAACGACCATTCCGGGATAATTGTCCCTCCGGATGCTGTGGTTTCGATGACGTTCAGCACACGATCCAGTTTGTGGAATTTCGCGATATCCATGAACTGGCCCGCACCGTGACAGGCGAAGCAGGTCTCCATTCCCTGATTGTATTTCGATGCGTGATCGACGGCTTCGGGGCTGTCGTGGCATGACGTGCAGTTCGCCGTCGTAGGTGGAATCAAAACCTGTTTTCCCTCCTTGTTGACAAAATCGATAGCCGCCACTTCCGGATTCAGAGGCAAAGAAGGCATGGCGGTAATATGGCAGGAGGAACAAGCACGTTGATCGCCGGGGAAGATTACATGGCTGTAATCGTGTGCTACGTTCCCATAACCATAAACCGTGTATCCCTTGCTCAACTCGTAGCCTTTATGAATTTTATGAATCATGTAACTCATACTGATCGATTCTCCACCCCCCACGCCTTCCGGACGGCGGGCAATATCGCTGACCTTGGGATTGTGACATACCACGCAGTAATCCACGTTATTTCGTTGTCCGCCATGAAACGAAAGTGTATCGTGGCAGGCCAGGCACTTGTTCTGATCGACGATCTGGCGGCGTTGCACGACCTGATTTCCGGTAACCGCCACCAAGTAAATGGGATTGAATGCACCTTCCGTAACGGTGATATCGGTTTCGCCTTCGGGTTTATCGACCAAGACGACATCGCGGCGCGCTTCAATCGTGAAGGAATAAGTTCCCTGGGCGTCTGCCGGGAGAGGTTTGGTAAAGGTGTAGACATAGGCGTCGCCATCCTTTACCGAGGTCTTGGTTCCGTCTTCCCGAAGATAATAGGTATATTCCTGACGGGGACCACCGGCGGTGATCGCCACAGTGCGCATCGTGGCTGGATCGATGATCGTGCCATCATTTTGTTTCAAAGTATAACGCACGACCGGCGCCTGCCCCGGCAGGGCATTGTTCACCTGGAGAACCGTGGCGACTACGCCTTTGAGTTGCTTGGATTTGGCGGGAATCGTATGCGCGCCGGATATCGAAAAGTCAAATTCTCCGCCAGCCGGTTTATGGCAAAGAGCGCATAGGTTGTCGTCTGCCTGAGGAACTCCCATATGACCTTCGCCCGTCTGGAAATTGATGTTGTCGTGGCACGAACCGCAGGCCCTCCGGCTGGGAGCGGTTTTATAAACGTCCCCCTGTTCGCCGGTATGGCACATCGTACAATTGCGATTGTCCGTGGGGAAAACCACATGGGAATAATCGTGGAGACTTCCCCGGTTTCCATAGATCACATAGGGCTTACCCGCCTGTACGCTGGGTAATTCGGCGCCTCTATGAATCTTATGAATCATGGTGGTCATATCCACTGTATTCCCGCTTTCCGGATCGGTGCTTTGTGGCGAATGGCAGAGAATGCAGAGGGTAACATCCATGCGAGCTCCGCCGTGCAATCCCAGATTGGTATGGCACTTATTGCAACTCTCGGTCGTCGTTACCTTGCGAAGACTGACAACCGGGCTGCCGTTGGGTACAAAATGATAGATGGGATTGGCCACGTAGCGGACGCCATCCACCGTGCGTTCGATCTGAGCACAGACGGTATGGGTTTTGGTGCGGTCATAATCCGCCGGCAGGGCGGTATTGAAGACATAGACATACTTGCCCGGAGCCAATTGAGTCAGACGTTCAACCGCGTATGTGTCGTAAGTTGCCTGATCGGTCTTGGCGCCGAAATTGGGAGAACCCTCGGTGGCCGACGCAACCCGGACATTATAGCTCCAATAGTAGGAGCTGCCTTTGGCGGCATCTACCACATCCAGCCGGGCAATAATGAAACGTACTGATGCTTCACCCGCAGTTGTTCCCACGGCGACGGGCGCCCCAGTATTATCCTGGAGAGTAAATGTGACTTCGGGTTTGAGGTCGCCGTTGATGAGAATCGATTCAATTTTTGCCTGAAGACCTTCCGCGCTCCAAGCCCACGGCGATAGGGAAAGAACAAGCAGTCCTGTGAGTACTATCTTAGGGATATCCAATCGTTTCATTGCCAATTCTCCTTGTCAGAAAAATTTGTGCACGAGTGATTTGATCGTCCCCGGAATCTGCCAAACCAACCGTTCCATTCACTGGTACTGCGGTATTTGTATCCCTAAAACACTTCAGGGTCAATAGGGAAAAACAGGAAATAAGTTATTGAAAATAAACAGTTTATATACAGAAAAATGTTTATATTCCTGGATGGGGAACGCGATTATTCCTATTTATTATTTCTTCTTGTGTCCAATTATCATCTTTTCATTACTCGTATTGGAGTGAGGGTGAAAGGATTTTACAATTCAGCGATTCAGACTCGCTTTATAACGGTTCTCAAGAGTATGTGCGTGAATTTCACGCTCCATCTTTGAAAAAGCCAATCATTTCCAGCTTTTTCGAAACGCGAATAGGACTGTAATTATGAGAGCCACTCAAGACGACATGCCTTGATAAGTCCCTGTTAAAACGATTGAGTATTGATGAATAAAGATCAATCTCCGATGATAGGGATATTCGATGACCGACGATCTGCGTTCTGCAAACCTTGTATTTTTATCGAATCGCTTTCCCCAGTTGGCCGAACAAATAAAAAGTCATCGGATTCCGCCCGGCCGACTTCGTCCTACTATTCATTCCTGTGAAAAAAACGCTTACACCGCGTCGGTTGATATTGACGGACGGGAAATTTTTCTGCATAGCCGATACGATCCAGTCCGCGAAGCGCAGCGATGGGCCTCTTCGCAAACGCCGCCATCCGGATCGGTCGTATTGATCATTGGTTGGGGAATGGGGCATCACGCGCTGGAATGGATAAAGAGTTTTGGACAGATTGTGGAAGCCGTAATCGTTTTCGAGCCGGAACCGGAGTTATTTAAAACCTCTCTTTTCTGTATCGATCTTCAACCACTGGCATCAGCCCGGCGGCTGGAATTGATTGTGGGTTGTGATGCTCCTGCGTTCGATGAAGCGATTCAAAATCTTATCGAACCTTTATTGAGCCGCGATCTCTCTCTGCTTCCCCTTCCTTTCGTCGATATCTATCCGGGAGAGGTTACGGCTTTTCTTAAAACGAATATCCAAAAGCTCATCCAAAGGCGTGAGAGCATATTGCACCAGATGTCGGTATCCGGGTTTCGCTGCCAGGAACAAATCATTCGTAACATTCCGGTAATGACCGATGCATATTTCCCTCGAGACGTGCGTGGAAAAGCCGCTGGACAACCGGGGATTATTGTGGCGGCCGGACCCTCGCTGGATCGCAATATCGATTGTCTTCCTTTCGGCCAAGAGTGCGCCTGGATTTTTGCTGTCGATACGAGTCTGCGGATTTTACGGCAATGTGGAATCGAAGCACAATTTGTGGTAACCAAAGATCCAACCGAGCGCAACCGGGCGCATTTTGAAGGATTGAAAAATCTGGAGCGTCCGATTCTGATCTTCGATCCGCAGATCGCGCCGGATATTCCTCTCCGTTTCACGGGGCCGAAAATCTGTATGCCAAACCGCAATCATGTTCTTCACCGATATATCGAGGGATTACAACTGTCGGAGAAAGATCCTCTACCCCATAGCACAAACGTCGCGATTGCCGCCTTTAATATGGCGGTGGCGATGGGGTGCGATCCGATTATTTTTACCGGCCTGGATTTTTGCTTTTCCCGTGGCGATGGAGCCTCGCATGCTGCATTTTCTGCCTTGTGCTCCGAAACCCATTATACGCCGGAGCAATGCAGTCTTTCGTACCGGCGAGGGGGCGTTGGAGAGGATATCCAGGCTATCGAGGTGGAAGGGATCGACGGGCGTTATTATCCCACGACGCCCAACTTCTATGAATCGCTACGGTTGCTCGAATCGCTCATCCGACAGGCCCCCGTGCGATGTATCGATGCGAGCGAAGGGGGAGCCAAAATCGCCGGGACTGAAATCATGAGGTTGGAAGCGGCGATTCAACAATTCTGCCTTCATCCGATTGGCAAGCCGGTGATATTCAACCAACCGCGTCCCAAGCGTAACCTTTTGAAAATTCGCGCCAGTTTGGAAACGATTTCCGCTCACATCGAACGGTCGGGCCAGGCAGCGCAACGTGCTTTGGAGAATCTGCGGGAGAGTAATGAGACCGTCGTTCCGGAAAGCGTTTTGAAGGCGCGGCAGGAAATCGAGGCGGGCTACCGGCTGTATCATGAATTACAATCGGCGCTGGAACGATTACTGGTGGAAATCAGCCATCCCTCGTTCTGGAATATATCCTCCACGCCGGACAATCGTTGGCGATCCCGTTTTATAAAGTATTTTCAAACCATAGAGGAAACATGCACCTATTTTGCCCCGGTTTATCGTGAAATCGCCC
>CAZFOX010000138.1:0-9803 GCA_964520565.1 uncultured bacterium
CGGTATTGAACGTTGCGTCTCCGCCATTTTGAATCTGTACCGTTCCTGCATTCGTGACGCCGATATTCAGATAGGAGCGTCCCTGCAGAAGGGTGGTGGCGTTGGGGCCGAACGAAAGAGTTCCACCGAAATTCGGCGTGCCGGATTTAAATCCCACTGTCGTAGTCAAAGAGCCATTGAGAAGGTATTTTGTATCGAACCGCGTCTTATTAGCGATGGAGTTCAATTCCTCTAGTTTTTCCAGGATAACCGCCTGCTGCACCGCGCTGCCTCCGGAAGCGGCAACCGCGGCATCGCGAATGTCGTTCAGGATACTGATGATCTGATTCGTCGCGCCTAAACCGGTGGATGTCAGATTGATAAGTTCCTGCGTGTTTTCCGAGGCGCGGCTCAGTCCTCGGAATTGCGAATGCAATCGGTTGCTAAGGATGAACCCACCCGGATTGTCCTTGGCGCTCGTGATCCGCAATCCCGAACTGATACGGTTCAGATTGGTTTGAATCCGGTCGTTGGTCTTATACAACTGGCTGACGATCTGAAGAGCGCTAATATTATTGCGAACGCTTTCAATAACCATGAGGGTTCTCCCATCACAGGTTGGCAAAAACTTCTGTTTTACGCACTTTTCGCTAAAGTTTTTGCGAATTTTGCCTATAATGAGAGAAGGACATATCTCCCAAAGAAATGCCGATTGGGAAATAGAAACGACGTGGAAAACAACAAAGTAATCATGGCGTAGCACCTGCGGACTTCGTCTGCGCGTGCTGCGGCGGTCAATTAAGCCATAACTCTCACTTCTCTTGGCCGGGATGCGAAGTTATGGCTTAATTTTTTGATAAAACCACTTTGACTTGTTTTTCCGCAAGTTTCTCCTTCTCTCACTGGGTGCTGATCTAGAATCAACGCGCATCATAATGCGCGGTTGTTGCTGGAATATTCCCATCTAGAGAGGGTGAAGAGCCTCGGAACACTTCACCCTCTCTGGATGGTCAGGATGCGGTTCTTCCAACAGACTCATTGACATTTTGCGTCTGCGGCGGTCAGGAAGATCGCACAAACAAAATAACTTATGACAATGACTGCGTTACTGGTAATTCGATTTTGGCGGAATAATGGAGCCGGGGGGAGAGATTAATTTCGTAGGGGAGAAAATAAAATCCCGCCGACTTCGTCATTTCCTGCCACGATACTGCGACGATCAATCAAGCCATTCTCACTTCATCATCGATCTCTTTGGCCGGGATGCGAAGTAAAGGCTTCTTCTTTTTATGACCTCCAACGCTCATTCATTAGGTTGAAAAAGCGTATTTTCAGGCTGTTCGTCATTGTTATCGGCAGGACTTTACGAAACCTTTAGCTTTTTTTTATTTTTTTTCTGGATTTAACATGATTTAACATGGAGTGATCTTAATATAAATAGGATCGTATTTGGCGGAGGTTAAATGAGAGATTGAGCCTTTGGTGTAAAAATATGAAAAAAGTTAAAAAAAGTATTGCCAAAATCGATTATATATGATGTAATATAACCGTATTATGCTAAACCAGACCGGATTGTGATTTTATTTCTAATCCATTCTTTTAGGTAAGATATTCAAAAAGATCGTCTTAAGAATGGATGTTTTTCTATCGCATGTTGGGGTTACGAATGAAAAAAGCTGCATTGGTCGTCGATAACGAACCTCTTGTCAGAAAGTTTATCTCTCATATTTTACGGCCGTTAGGCTTCGATATTTACGATGCTGATCGGGAAGAAATTGCCTGGAATACTTTCCTGGCGCATCAGGCCGAGATTCGATTCATCATCGTGGAAATCGATTTAGTGTTTGGAAATGGTCTGGAACTTTACAAACGAATTCGAAAGATCAATCAATCCGTAGCCATCGCTTTATGTGGCGATTGTTCGGACTTGGCTCATCCGGACGTTCTGCACGATCCTTTCGCGAAATATCTGGTTACTCCTTTTTCCGTTGAGACATTGATTCAAACCTCGTATATGATCCATGAAGAAACAAACGTTGCGGCTTTTATGTGATTCCGCTTTCCATTATTTCTCCTTTTATCCAGATCGTTACCTTCCAATCCCATAATAAGTAAATCCCAGCGCGCGAAGACGTTCGGGATCCCAGATATTACGCCCGTCAAAAAGGATACGTTCGCGCATCATGGAATGAATCATATCCCAATTGGGCCGCCGGAACTCATCCCATTCGGTGACCAGAATCAAGGCATCGGCCTCCTTCAAACAATCGTAATTCCTCTTGGCGTATTCGATTCGTTCTCCGAAGATTGAACGGGCTTGCGATATGGCGACCGGATCGTAAGCGGCTATACTGGCATGATTCTGCAACAGAAAATCGATCAGGCTGATGGAAGGCGCTTCGCGCATATCGTCAGTGCGGGGCTTAAAAGCCAGTCCCCAAACGGCGATCCGTTTACCCTCCAACTGCTTAAAATGGCCGAGTATCTTGCGGTTAAGTACCTGTTTTTGTTCCCGGTTGACCTGTTGTACGGCAGGAAGTATTTGTAGGTTGTACTGGTGTTCCCGGCTTGTATGAATCAAGGCCTGAATATCCTTGGGAAAGCAGCTGCCTCCATAACCCGCTCCAGGAAATAAAAAGGGATAACCGATCCGGGAATCTGAACCGACTCCTTGGCGGACCTGGTCGACATCCGCGCCGACGCATTCGCAGAGATTGGCAATTTCATTCATGAACGAAATCTTGGTGGCCAGCAACGCGTTGGCGGCGTATTTGGTCATTTCCGCCGAGGCGTTATCCATAATGAGAATGGGTTTGCCAGTACGGACGAACGGAGCGTACAACTCTTTCATGATCTCCGCCGTACGGACGTTATCCACGCCCACCACCACCCGGTCGGGTTTCATAAAGTCGTCGATGGCCGCGCCTTCCTTGAGGAATTCCGGATTGGAAACCACATCGACTTCATCGTCAATACGGCGGGCTTTTTTCTCTTCTTCCAGAATCCGGATTACTTGAGTATGAGTCCCGACGGGAACCGTCGATTTAATTACGACAATTTTGAAACCATTCATCGTCCGGCCGATTTCGCGGGCGACCGAATAGACCGCCGTCAGATCGGCATGACCTTCCTCGTTCAGCGGCGTCCCTACGGCAATAAAGATTAACAACGATTGTTGAACCGCGTGCGATAGATCGGTGGTAAACGACAACCGCTCTTCCTGGATATTGCGTTTCACGATCTCATCCAGGCCGGGCTCGTAAATGGGTATGACGCTGTTTTGCAATTGAGTCACTTTGTTTTCATCGATATCCACACAGATGACATCGTTGCCCGATTCCGCCAAGCAGGCACCCGTCACCAAACCCACATAACCTGTTCCAATTACTGCTATACGCATGAATGGTTCTCCTTTTGATTCAAAATTACATCCATAACGATTCGTCAGCGTTTAACAATACGGAGAGGAAAAACAGTTTGATGATTTTAACGAAGGAATCGTCCAAAATGGTTTTGCGGTAAAACGTTTTGACTTTTCTTAAGATTTAAGGCAAAATGCTTCTTCTCTGATACTTTGTCTGTGCTTTTCATTCAACCATTATTCAGTAGAATGATACGCGATAAAGGGATAGGCGAAACATGTTAACGATAATTGTTTAGGTTATCGTTAACTTCTGTAAAGATTGAATTTAGCGATGAAAACGCGCGAAGATTGCATCATTATTCCCGGCCGGTTGCCTCGGGATGAAATCGGCTTTATCAACGCTCTTCTGGACGATCATGAGGGGATGGTGGTCGTTCGCACGGAAGAAGCCGAAGAAGGGCGTATGGAGTATTGGGTGTCGCCGGATATGGTGGATGAGTTCATGGAATTTGTCGAATACGTCCGGAAAAATCTGGGTATTAACATGATTCTCCACGACCCGATTCCACAAACCACTGAAATCACGAATCCCCCTCAGCGATAAGTAACCGGTTTTTTCTCGGGAGTGCAGGCTTTCAAATCATGGAGTAATAAATAGTAATTTCAAATGAAATGGAGGAATCGATGAATATTCTCTGGGAACTGTATCAACAGACACGAATCTCGTCTGTGGAAGCCAGCGCGGCTCGCGGAGCGGAAAAAGCCACCGATGCGGCGGCGACCGTTCAACATTTTCAAGACCGGATCGATAAACTGGTTTTAATCAATATGGCGATGTGGTCTTTGATCAAAGAAACCAATAACCTGACCGAGGAGGATTTATTGGAACGCATCAAGGAAATCGATCTTTCCGATGGGGTTCTGGATGGAAAAGTGCGGCAAACGGCGATCCGATGTCCAAAATGCCAACGGATCATGTCGAATAAACATCGTTGCTGTCTTTATTGTGGATATGAAACAGAAAAGAACGGCGCTTTCGATACCGTTACGGAGTAGGTTCCTGGTTCGTGTTTCAAAAAAGCCAGAAATGATTGGCTTTTTCGAAGAGGGAGCGTGGAATAAAAGCACATACTTTTATGAACCGCTCTAGTAGTCTGACCGTTTAAGATTGTCGGGTAAAAAACATACTATGGATCAACTGGCGAATCGGATCATCATTAGATTGCTTCGCTTTGCTCGCAATGACATAGCGATACGTTCATGTCATTGCGAACGAAGTGAAGCAATCTAAAAGTTGGATCGTTTTTTTTACGCGACACTTTTTGTTGGTCGCTCTACGAGTGGCCGCACCCGCATTGAAAAACGGAGCAGGGCAACGACGTTGTATCGATCTGGAATTTCTCGGCCAGCGATTTCGCAATCATGACGTACAATTCGTGCACCCCTTCTCCGATGTCTTCCCGTTCCGCATTTTCGAAGGCTTGCATTAATTGGAGCCGGTCGGTTTCGCTCATGGCCTGATCGGCCATCGCGAATAGGCAATGATCTTCCTTCTGGATATGTTCCCGTAGCAATCCTACGTAGCCACGTGCATGCTCGATGAAACGTTTCAATGGATCGGTTTCTCCTTTTGCCGCTCCATCCACGGAATCCCACATGGCACGGATGTGCATACGGCCTTGCTCGTGTTCATCCAACATCACACCGGTCGGACCTCCATGGCGGGGAAAACCATGCGACTCCATCCAGGTAAACAAATGGTTTTCTTCCTTACCATGGTGGCATCGGTCGGCAAAATTTTGGAAGAAATCGAGCGCTTGCCTGACCGATTCGGCATCCACCGTGTGTTCGAATAAGGCTCGATTGGCAATTGTTTCCAGCGCCTGCAGGACAATTTCGATAATGCGATGTTCGTTCTTCAGGATTTCAGTCGGTTTCATGATTCGATCTCCTTCAAATAAGTTACCATGAGTTAACCTCGAATAATTTGTATAATCACATATGTTTATCCAATTTTAAGATATAAAAAATTAGGAAACCCAAGAAGTTAATTTTTTCTCATCCTTTACGAGATCGGATATGTGCGTTTCCTGCAATAATTCGATGTATTGGTCTCGAATGGATTTCCATTTTAGGTGTAGGGCACAAGGATTTCCATCCGAACATTTATCCCGGCCCAGAATACAACCCACACGTTTCCCAATATGTTCGATGGGATCGACGATATCGAATAACGAGATGGATTTTGCGTCCCGCGCCAATCGAAAACCGCCGCCCAATCCCTTTTGAGATTCGACAAGACCTTCATGAGAAAGGAGTTGCAATAATTTTCCCAGATAATTTTTGGGAGCGCCAATTTTTTCCGCGATACTGACCGCACCAGCATAATAGCCTTCTTCCTGTTCGGCTAGAACAACGATGGCGCGTATCGCATGAATACCTGTCTTTGAAAGCATGATGGTCTCCAAAATGTTAATCGCATGTGATTATACGATTATTAAGCAATCTGTCAAGTCATTATTTTCAATTTTTTTAATTTTGTTGACCATTTGGGTAAAGTATACTTGACACTATCGTTTTTTGCTAATAAAATAATAATAGTTATCAATATTAATTATGAATGAGACGAAGCCAAAAGGAAACCATAGCGTCAAGCGGGAGCGTATCCTGGAATTACTGCGAAGCAGCTGCGAACATCCGACGGCTGATTGGATATACGAGCGCCTGAAAAAAGAATTCCCGGATCTGAGCCTGGGAACGGTCTATCGCAATTTGCGGATTCTGGCTGAAGAAGGGCAGATACTGAGCTTACGATTTGGTAGTACGTTCGACCGTTTTGATGGCGATCTTGAACCACATCAGCATTTAACCTGTGAGCGATGCGGGAAAGTGCACGACCTCCAACTGAATCTGGATAAAGATTTTTTACAAAATTTGGAAGAAAAAACCGGCTATAAAATACCCACGCCTCATCTATCCCTGATAGGGATTTGTCCCGATTGTCAGCGGAAAGAGGAAAACTCGAAATAACCCCTTGCAGAGGATATCTGTATTGGGTTGAAATGAAACGAACCCTCGGAAAAGGAGAAACGAACAATGGTACGAATTGGATTGCCAGCGCCGGATTTTACAGTGGAAGCGGTAGAGAAGAAGAAATTCACCAAAATCAGCCTCAGCGATTATAAGGGAAAATGGGTGTGCCTGTTTTTCTACCCGCTCGATTTTACCTTCGTGTGCCCGACGGAGATTGTGGAATTCGGCCAGAAAAGTTCCGAATTCGCCCAGCGGGATTGCGTGGTCATCGGCGGCAGCACCGATAGCAAATTCTCGCATCTGGGTTGGTGCAACAATCATCCCGATCTGAAGAATCTCCCCATCCCCCTGATTGCCGATTACACCAAGGATATCGCGCGGAAATACGGGATTTTGAAAGACGATGAAGGCATGGCCTATCGGGGAACCTTCCTGATCGATCCGGAAGGCATTCTGCGATTCATCTATATCACTGACCTTCCAGTAGGACGTAATGTGGACGAAGTCTTGCGCGTCCTCGATGCGCTGCAGACCGGCGAACTGACGCCCTGCCAGTGGAAAAAGGGCGATTCGGTTTTGAAACCGTAAACACCCTAAAATTGTAAATCTACCTAAAGGACGGGAGATCGATTTTCCCGTCCTTCTCATTTTTATACTCTCTTTTTATTATATTTCCTTTTCGGCTTCACTCGATTGAGGATTCCATGTAAGAATAATCTCGGCTTTTTGATATTCCAAAATGGAATAAGCCGTGATGTTTTGTTTGGCGATTTTCATTCTTTCATGGAAGGCAGACGGGATATGAGAACATCAATCGCAGTGCCAATCACGATATTCTTATTGGGGATATTGGCCGTACCCACACCGTGCGTGACACCTACAAGTAATGAATTGGCGCTGGCCGAACAGAATTGGGAACAATGGTTTGGCGATCGTTTAGGCGGTTGTTATTTGGAGATCGTCTCTCAGGATGTCGCCGATGGGATCGGACGGGGGAAAAGTTGGCGGGGAACTCCCTATCAAATTGGAGAGAAAACTTATACCCACGGCCTGGCGTTTAATTCCACCAAACAAATCCGCCTCCACTTCCATAAACCGGCAATTCGTTTTACTGCCGAGGTGGGATTGGAGAACAACGACGACACCTGCCGCGGGGCGGAGTCGGGGCAGGGATCGGTCACTTTTCAAGTCAAATCGGGAGACCGGGTATTCTTTTCGTCTCCCGTCATGCGCTTGCAGGACGCGCCACGGCCGATCGATATTGCATTACCCAACGTTCGCGAATTGGATATCGCAGTAGGAGATGGCGGCGACGGTCGCGGATGGGATCAGGCAGTCTGGGCCGAGGCATTTTGTTATCTCGAAGATGGTTCCAAGGTTCGCCTGCAGGATATCCTGGAAAAAAATGTCGTTGAATACAATCCCTTTGGATTTTCTTTTCTTTACGATGGAAGACCCAGCGCGGATTTCATCGGTCAATGGCAACGTTCCATCACTGCTTCCTCCAAGCAAGCGGATTGGATCGAACGTGCGGTTTGTTTTACCGATCCCCATACCCAATTGGAAATTCATATTGAATCGCGCCGGTACACGGATTTTCCCGCTTATGAATGGGTGATTAAATTCAAGAACAACGGCGATCAAGATACGCCCATCCTCGAATCGATTCTACCGATGGATCAATGGCTGCCGATTTCCAGCGGCAATCAAACGGTCTTGCATTGGTCGAAAGGCGGTGTGGCGAGCTTCGACGATTTCGCTCCCCAGGAACAAATTCTGAAGCCGAATACCGAGTTTCATCTTCAACCCGGCGGGGGACGCTCTTCCAATCAGGTTTTACCTTTCTTCAATCTGGAAGGTTCGAATGGCGGCGCGATTTTGGGAATCGGCTGGTCGGGAGAATGGCAGATGGATTTAATCGGCAAGACGGGGGGAGTTGTCATCAAAAGCGGAATGGCGAAAACTCATCTGCTGTTACATCCTGGCGAAGAAATCCGCACGCCCCGTCTATTAACGTTGTTGTATGAAGGCGATTTATGGCGCGGGCAGAATCTGTTTCGGCAACTGATCCTGAAGCATTACCGCCCGCTTCGGGACGGTCAGCCGCTGGAAGCGCCCATCACCTGCGGTAACTGGGGTGGCACCAGCGCGGAAATTCATCTGGATAATATCCGAATGGTCGAGGAGCATAGACTGCCACTCGAATATTACTGGATCGACGCGGAGTGGTACGGCAAACCGGGCGGGCCGGGAACCTGGGCGGTGAATGTGGGTAGCTGGGATCATAAGAAAGAACTGTATCCAAACGGTTTCAAACCATTGAGCGACGCCCTGAAGTCGACTGGTCGTAAATTGATGCTCTGGTTTGAGCCAGAGCGGGTGTTTAAGGATACCGCCTGGTGGAATGAGCGCTCCCAATGGCTGTTTGAACCGCGAGGCGATAATGCGCTCTTCAATCTGGGAATCCCAGAAGCGCGCCGTTTCTTGATCGACTTTCTCTCCAACAAGATCGACGAATATGGAATCGGTTGTTACCGGCAGGATTTCAATATCGATCCGTTACCTTTCTGGCAGGCCGCCGACAGCCCCGACCGGGTGGGTATGAGCGAAATCCGGTATATCGAGGGGCTATATGAATTCTGGGACGAATTGCTACGCCGCCATCCCGGCTTAATCATCGACAATTGCGCGAGCGGTGGGCGGCGCATCGATCTGGAAACCACGCGCCGCAGTACGCCCTTCTGGCGGACGGACGGCCCCCGCGATCCCATCGCCCATCAGTGCCATACATTCGGGCTGTTGCGCTGGATCCCATTCAGCGCCACCAGCCAGGATCGCGCTTCGGACGATTACGAGTTTCGCAGCAGCATGTGCAGTTCCCTCTGTTTGAACTGGTGGATATCGGGCGATAAACCGGCGGATCGCATCCCCGCCGATTTTCCATTCGAATGGGCGAGAAAGACGCTGGAACAATACGTCCAGTATCGCCAATATTATTATGGCGATTATTACCCGCTCACGAATTATTCGCAGGCGAAAGAGGATTGGATGGCGTATCAGTTGCATTGCGGGGATCGGGGAGAAGGATTGGTGGTGGTTTTAAAACGGCCCAAGAGTCCGTACGTTGCAGCAGCGTTTCCACTCCACGATCTCGAACCGCAAGCGGACTATCTGGTAACCGATCTATCCACGGGGAAAGTGAATATGCTGAAAGGGGAGTCTCTGGCCGAGGATGGATTGAAAATCACCCTGGAAGCCCGGCCGGATTCGGCCTTGTTTGTGTATAAGAAGAAGCCGTGAGATTGAAAGGCGAACCTAAGGAGCGCGGGCGTCCCCGCCCGCAGGCCGGGGGAGATAAGAGCGTAGGAATTGTGACGGCTTGGCGGGAGACTCGTCCTTCCGGTTTATAAGATGGAATTACAATTCC
>CAZFOX010000139.1:0-9686 GCA_964520565.1 uncultured bacterium
GCTTACCCGGGAACTTAACGTGCAGGTTGGAGATGTTATAATTGGCCGCCCTTTGGGTATGTCCTGTGGATGCCCCGTTACACATTGCGGTGTAGCCACTGCCGTGGAAAAGACGACCGGTGTGATAACCTGGTGCGTCACGGGCCCGCTTCGAACCCGAACAGAAGGGTTTAAAGACCTGGGATACTATTCGGCGGAAGCGTATGAGGGGCTTGTCAACTTATCCCGTAAGGAAATCCGAATTGGGATGCGGTATTTTTTTCAGCCCCGCATGTGCATGCTGCAATGGCGTCATAGCGGATTGGTCAATTTCGTGAATCGCACGACGGATGGCTTGCAAATCCGCCTGGAAGGACTCTTTATTGGGTAATTATTCATAAACTAGAATCTCGGAATGGATGGATAGAAATAATTCTATCCATCCATTTTTCGTTCCGACTTTTGTTTCCTTCCCAAAAACTGATTACAATACTCGAACAATTCTTCTTTTGGGTAAACAATAAACATAGTATCGATCGAATCCTGTCCGATTCAACTCGTTTACTGAAGAGAACATCATGACTATCGATCCATCTTTTTATAGCGCGACTCTTGAGAATCAGGCCGATGGTGTGGTATTTATCGATGAAACGGGAAAAGTGGTTTATTGGAATCCAGGAATGGAGGCCCTTACAGGTTACCGGTTTGAAGAAGCAGCCATTTCTGAGAGAAACATGGCTTTTCTGCATATGGAACCCATAGAAAAAACCGATAAAGAAATCGATCCGGTTTTTATGGGGGTGTTATTATCGTATCTGAAACTGGGAGAGACGCTGACCCGATTCAAAACAAAAAAAGGAGAATCCATACTGACGGCATGCAGAATCACACCCGTTCAAAATGCCGAAGGGAGTAGAGTCGGTTCCACATTGATTTTTCGCGATATCCGCTTTCTTCACGATTTACATATCCGATTGCTGGAATGGGAAAAGCGCGCCTCCATCGATTTTCTGACCGAATTGCCTAACCGGTCTTATATCGAAATGAATCTTCGCTCGCGATTATATGAATATCGCCGCAATGGATGGCCGTTTGGCATTCTGTTGATGGATATCGATTATTTTAAGAAGTTTAACGATGAACACGGACACGATGCCGGAGACGCCGTTCTCAAGACTGTGGCAGCAACACTAGCCCGGCACTCTCGCCCGTACGATGTCATTGGACGATGGGGTGGCGAGGAATTTCTGGGTGTCGCTACGAATGTCGATAAGCTGGGTCTTTATAGTTGGGCGGAACGTCTGCGTTATCTCGTCCAAAAAAACGGGTTTCAATGGGGAGAAACTATTTTGCGTGTTACCATTTCGGTGGGAGCGTCGGTTGTGCATTCCTACGACGACTTTGAAACGTTGATTAAAAGGTTCGATCATAATCTATACCTCAGCAAGCAGAATGGACGAAACCGTACAACGGTTGATTCCACCTGATTCATTCCAAAAGCAGATCTATTTACCTCGACTCTCTTGGGGCGATATGTTTAGAGCGGTTCTCAAAAGTTTGTGCTTCAATTTCACGTTCAATCTTCGAAAAAGCCAATTATTTCCGGCTTTTTCGAAACGCATATATGAACGTAATCTTTAGAACCACTCTAAGATCAACAATTCATATGGAAGAGTGATGATTATGATTCCATTCCGCTACCGATTCATTGCCTGTTGCCTATTTCTTGCGTTGATAACGAGTAACTCATCTACCATGGAAATACGGGCAAACAAAGAAACGAATAAGTCATTACGCTTTATCTTTATCACTTGTACGGTGGACGCCAAATTCTTTGAGCCGGTAAAGAAAGGAATGCGCGATGCCGCAGAAGCCATGAACGTTCATTGCGATTTTGTCGGAACCGCTGGTGTGAATATCGAAGAACAAGCCCGGATGGTGGATCGAGCTGTTGAAGACGGTTACGATGGAATTGCGCTCAATATCATCGACCCTCAGGCATTCGATGAAGCCGTTCAAAGCGCCATGGATAAAGGAGTGCCGGTAATCGCTTTCAACGTCGACGATAGTTCTACTCCTAACGCGCGTCTTAGCACCGTCAATCAGAGTTTGTACGATGCCGGAAAAACGCTGGCGACTCATTTATCGCCCGTTATCCCCCCCAAAAGCCACATTCTGATGACCATGCACGACGAAGGCGTTTCCGCTCTCGAAGATCGTTTACGGGGAGAACAGGATATTCTCAAACAAAAAGAAATCACATGGACTCTCCTGGTGACTGGTAACGATTCTCAAAAAGGAGCGGAGAGAATACGCAAAGCACTCGAAGAAAATCCTGATATTCGTATTATCCTGGGAACGGGACAATCGGATACCGAGGCGGCCGGTTTGGCAATCGAAAGATATTTCCCAAATCAAGGATACTGGACGGCTGGTTTCGATTTATCACCGGAAACCCTGCGCTTTATTCAGGCGGGGCATATCCGCTGTACCGTCGATCAGCAACCCTACATTCAAGGGTACTACCCTGTCGTTCAGTTGACTCTCTACCTGCGCTATGGAATTGAACCTTCCGATATCGACGCCGGAGCCAGCATTATCGATCGAAACGGCGTGGAGAAGGTCATTGAGCTCACTCAACAGGGATATCGTTAAAATCAGGGAGAATCGATGAACGCCCATATTGGTACGTTGGATATCCTCATCCTTGTCGTCTATCTGATTGCCATCGTCGGACTAGGATGTTGGGTAGGATTACGCCGCCGTGGAAGCGGCGGAGCGGGCAAGGATTACTTTCTTGCCGGGGGAACCCTCACCTGGCCGATCATCGGCCTGGCGCTCTTCTCGACCAACATCTCAACCATTCATTTGGTTTCCCTGGCGCAGGAGGGATACGTCAACGGACTGGCGTACGGAAATTTCGAATGGATGGCGCCCTTTACCCTGATTGTGCTGGCGCTCTTCTTCGCCCCATTTTACATCCGCAGCCGGGTTGCTACCTTGCCTGATTTTCTTGAAGTCCGTTACAACCGTCCCTGCCGCGATTGGCTTGCCGTTTTGTCGATTGTATCCGCCGTTTTTCTTCACATCGGCTTTTCGCTTTACACGGGTGCGGTTGTATTACAGGGCATGTTTGCATTCGATATCCACTTCAGTATCGTCGCCGCCGCTTTACTGACCGGCCTGTATACCATTGTTGGCGGATTGATGGCTGTTGTTGTAACCGAATCCATCCAGACCGTTATTCTGCTGCTGGGTGCGATTTGCATCACTGCCATTTCCTATTACCAGGTCGGGGGCTGGGCAGAAATGAGCGCGGTGGTAGAACCTGTCAAACTAACCGTTTTACGTCCCTCCGGCGATCCTTCGGGGCTTCCCTGGTATTCGGTATTGCTGGGGTATCCGGTTATCGGCATCTGGTACTGGTGCGCCGATCAAACAATCGTGCAGCGCGTCCTGGGAGCGAAAAACGAAACGCATGCACGCCTGGGTCCCTTATTTGCTGGTTTCATTAAAATCCTCCCGGTTTTCATATTTGTCCTTCCCGGTCTCATCTGTTTTGCACTGGTCAATCAGGGTAAATTAAATCTCGACCGCATGAAGAATCTGGATGTCGGAGCCCAAATCCTGATCGATGAACGGATCGTCGATATCGATTCGAATCAACGTCTTGATTTGACAGGAGAAACGGTCTCGATTGGCGGGAAAACGCTATCGATTGCAGGGAAAAGCGTTTATATCCAAAACAACGTTCTTTATATCGATGGACAAGCCAAGAAAGATACTCTCGATACCTATGGATTCATGATTCGAGAATTGCTTCCGGTCGGCCTACGTGGATTGCTTGCCGCCGCCTTATTGGCGGCGTTGATGGGAACGGTATCTGGCGCGCTAAACTCCATCGCCACCCTCTTCAGCTATGATTTATACAAACGCTGGTTTCCCCAAACATCCGAACGGTCTCTTGTTTTTATAGGGCGCATCGCCACCTTTGCCGCCATGGTCGCCGCAATTCTTTGGTCGCCGTTTCTTGGACGTTTCGAAAGCGTTTTCCAGGGGATTAATGCCATGATCAGTTATATCGCTCCTCCGATCACCGTCGTATTCCTATGGGGAATTTTATGGCACAGATCGTCCTCTCTGGCCGCCCAGATCACTCTTTACACCGGCTCCGTATTCGGTCTTATCGTGTTTTTACTCGATTGGAATAAAGAAGCGACCGGTTGGAATGTTCCTTTTTTGATGTCTGCTTTCTACCTATTCACAATCTGCTCGCTGATCATGTTTGTAGTGTCTCTTCTGCATCCTCATGCCCATACAAAGGATAGCGAGCGACTTGTTTGGTCTGATCCCCTTGAAACACTTCGCGGCGTTCCCTGGCAAGGCGTCATGGATTACCGCCTATGGACAGGAATTCTAATTGTATTTATGATTATTCTTTACGCCGTATTCCGATAAAATAATCCAAATATCTCGAAAAAAAACATAAATCATAATTCAGGATGAATCCCATCTGGACTCTATCGATTTATTTACAATTCTTTCCAAATTATTGATGGAATTAAAAATTATAGTACATCTCCAACCTGTAATTCCTTAAGTTTTCCCTCCTTTCGCCGATATTTAGAGTGTCTCGCCAGGGAAGGCAAGTTAGATCCATGGATGGATCATGCCGGTTAGGGGTTCATCACATGGGTCTGGCGGCTTCTCATTCCTCAACATCCGTTTGGAACACCTATTGCCAATCCATTGTTCACCCTAACGCCTCCTCCCAGCCGGAGAGTGCAATAAATCTCTCGATTGGAGACTTCGTTTTCTGGCTGAGTGGATTGTGGCTTTTGGGCGATGTTTTATCGCGGTTCCCAGGTTGCTATAAAGACGTAAACAATGGGATGCCTCAGGAAAGCGAATGGGCTGCTTTTCAGGGTAGGAGATCCGATTTTTGCTTCTCTTACGCGTAATCGGCCGTTTTAGCGATCCGTGGCCGATCCCGATGCGCCCTAACCGGCACAACCAACAATAATCCGTTGTCGATGTGGGGTTTGGGAAACAAACAAGACGGCAACGGTTCAATTCCTCCGAAGGGTGCGGCGAGGATCGCTGCACCCGATTTTCTTGTAAAAAATCCCCTCGAACCGGAAGGCCCGAGGGGATTGATTCGAACACACAATCGACAGAATCAGATTATCGGTTTGATTTCGATCCGTTTCTGAGTTTGCAACGCTTCCTGAGCGGCGTAGACAGATTGAGCGGCCATCATGGCGCGTTTTCCGTCGCACAGGTTGGGTGCGCCGCGGCGAATGGTATCGGCAAAGCCCATGAATTCCCACTTATAAGGTTCGGTGGGAGACATATCGGAAGCGCCACCGCCGCCAGTGGCTTTGGCAGAGACATGAGCCTGGAATGCGGAACCGGTTTCGTTTTCCTTGCTGATGGCGGTTTCGGTTGTTTTTACGCCTTCCTTGGCTGCTTTGGCTTTCGTTTCATCCCATCCGGGTTCCCAGAAGAGATAATATTCGTTCTCATTGGCCAGAATAATGGTCGCGTAAGTCCCCATGATCTGCTCGTAGCAGTTATCCAACGAGTTGCTCTGAATGGCGGAGTAGGTGACGGTGCGGTTTTTCGGATACTCGAAAATCGCGTAAGCATGGTCACTGATTGAACGTTCGTCATCGTCCTTCTTGGAATAATTCTTTTTCCAGGCGCGTTCTTCTTCATCCGGCCAGTTGCGTTCGTACAGGTTGAAATGCTCAAAATCTTCCCAAACCTTGTACTTTCCACCGGACGCCATAACGGAGGTGGGCAATGCGTCGCCGTTTTCATCGCCGAACAGCCAGTTGGAGATGGCGATCTGATGGCTGCAAAGCTCTGTCCAAAGACCGTGGGAAGTCTCTTTGTACCATCGCCAATTAACCATGTGCATCAGGTCTTTGTAACCATACTTGGTAGGATCGAAGTTTTTATCCTGAAGCATGTCAAAATAGCTTTTCTTTTCGATATGCGCCCAGTAGTTCCAGTCGGTGTTGCGGTGCCACATAGCGCGGATGTGATATACATTACCCAGCATGCCGTCTTTTATCATGCGGAATGCATCCCAATAAAGGGGATTGTAAAATCGCATATGACCGACTTGCAGGTTGACGTTGAATTGTTTGGAGGTGTTGATCATATCCAGGCATTCCTGGACGGAATAGGCCATGGTTTTTTCTGTCAGCACATGCTTACCGTTCTTCATCGCCTCAATGGAAATAGGCGCATGGGTATGCAGCGGAGTGGCAACCACGATCGCTTCCACTTCGGGATCCTGGCAGATTTCTTTGTAGTCGCTGTAAACGCGCAACGCGTTTCCCTGGGCGTGTCCCGCCTGGGCGATGGTCCACTTTCCAAACGCCTGGTTATCGGGACGGATATCGCACATGGCAACGATGTAGGTATATTTCGGGTCCATGGCCTGGATGAGAATACGGCCTTCCATGCCCGTTCCAACAATCCCGACTTTAACCGGCCCGGCCTGGGAGGCGGTATAGGCGAAGGCGCCCACGGCAGGTAATGCAGCCGCCGCTTTCAGAAAGTTTCGCCGGCCAATGGCTTTGTCGGCTTCAGATAATTGGATGCCCGAGCGGGCTTTGTTTAATTCGTCAATCGGCATGATGTATTCCTTTCTCTCTATTCGTATATTTGGTTTTTCGAATTTAGGTAAATCAGGGTAATCCTATCGGCTGTACAGGTTTCAGGATTGCGTCTGTAATGACCCGCTTTTTCCTTTGGAAAACCAACTGCGGACATAAACATCGAGACCACAGCTCATACCCGTATTGAGCGTCAGCAACGCAAACAAAGCGAGCATTTCAACCAGGTTCTTGTTGACGTACATATAATTGCCTTCGCAGTTGATCATATGCTTTCCGGCCCATTGCGCGTGTTCCAGAGAGATCAGGTAGGGCGCCCACTGGAACCCTTCGACTCCCCATTCCGCAAAAGGCGGCATGGCTTCAATGGGAGGAGCGGCACTATAAAACATGGCCAGCAGGCCGATCCCGACCAAAATAGCGGTTCGGGTGAATAATCCCAGCATTAATCCCAGTCCCACGAAGGTCAACGCCCAGGGCATCATGAAATTGGACATGTTGAGCATCCACGGCGTTTCCGCAATTCCCCGAAAGATCGGAGATAGCGGTCCCCAAGAGTTACTCAAATAGCCGATAGCCGTCCACGTGGGATCGCACAGTTTCACAACCCCTTCGCGAAGGAAATGCCAGCCGATGCCGATTCGCAGCAAAACTAAAAAGAATTGCTGTATTCCTGTCAGGTGATAACGCGGCGCGTTTGACACGATGATATTAATACCTCCACTCGATCTTGGTTCAGGTTCGACGTGATGACCTTCGCTTCTCCCGTTTCATCTGGATTGCATAGAATCAACACACCGATATCCTGGTGATTTTCACAGTATTCCAATGTTTTCTCAACCCCCATCACGAAGAAAGCGGTGGAAAGCGCTTCGGCCTCTGCCGCAGTTGGCGCTACTACATTGACATTCAGCATATGGCCGGCCGGCCAACCTGTCTGGGGATCGATAATATGGCCGTAGGTTTTCCCTTCATGCTCAAACTGTTGCAGTTCGGAACCCGAGGAGGAAAATCCCTGATTTTTTAATTGAAGCCGGGCCAGGGGATTTTGGTGATCGAATGGATTGCGGATATCGATCTGCCATGAATCTCTCCATTTGGGCGCGCCCGATGCCAATACGCTACTGAATCCCCCATTAATAAGAATGGTCTTTAAACCTTCCCGTTGGGCCACTACGATGGCCTGATCGAGTGCGTATCCCTTGCCAATACTGGCGGGTGTTAATTCGACACCCTCTTTTTTGAAAAAAACGGTTCGTTTTTCATCATCCAGTTCTACAAGATCCATTCCAACGCAGTCCAACGCTCGCTCGATTTCCTCAGGGCAGGGAATGCGGCAGTCCCGGGTAAAAAACCCCCAGCATCTCACCAATGGAGTTGTTGTAATATCGAAAGCGCCGCCAGTTTTTCTATGGTATTCTTTGGCCAGTTTGATAAAAGAATAGACTTCCTCACATACTTCCACAGGCTCTTTGGCAGCTGATTGATTGACTTTTTTCAGATCGGATTCTCCCCGCCAAATGTTTAGTAAACTATCGTAATAATCGATTTCACTGAGAACTTTCATCGCCGTGCGGCGTTTTTCCGTCTTTTCGTAATTGCAATAGATCACCTCAATGTCGGTAGCCATCGCTTCCCGGCGCAGTTTTACGTAAGTTTTATCAAAACCTAAAAAAGCAAGGGGTTCCTTGATATCCAGTTGATCGGATATCCGGTTCCAAAACTGATCCATACCGCTTTGAAAAAAAGCGCGCCGGTTCGGCGTAGGTCTTCGCATTACGAACGACTCCCAAAGACGGTGTTTTTCTTCATCCATTTACTGGATTTAGCCACTTCTCAAATTATACTTTTTTGTACCCGTTTTGCTAAGCGATAGAGAACGGAGATTCGATTGAACTCCAAACGCCCGCCATCTCGCCTTCTCGCCAATCGGATCGGTATTCCATTCAGCTAAAAATTGGATTTTCTAAAAGAGATGAAGACGATTTCGAATCGACAACCGCTTCTGAATCAAGAAGATATCTGCCTTCCTCGGAGTGCGGGGAAGGCGTCGTTGTCTCTTTTTCTGGAATTGGGCAAGATGCGGCTTTCCACTCTGGTGGTCGCAACAACTTTAACGGGATATATTCTGGCCTGCCGTGATTCTATCGATGGATGGCGGCTTCTTTGGACGCTGGCAGGAACCGCCTGCGCCGCGCTGGGAGCTAATTCGTTCAACCAATGGTGGGAGGTTCGCCGTGATGCCCGGATGGAACGCACACGAAACCGTCCATTGCCCGCGGGGCGCCTCACTCCAAGTCAGGCTCTTATTTGGTCGGTGGCCATTTCATCCACGGGCGTTCTTCTCCTGGCCAGCCAGGTTAATGGAATCACGGCACTATTAGCATTGGCCAATATTCTTCTTTACGTACTGGTCTATACACCCTTAAAGCCGATTAGTTCGATCAACACCCTGGCAGGCGCGATTTGTGGAGCGATTCCTCCCATGATGGGATGGACGGCGGTTACCGGGCAATTGGGATATGGAGCCTGGCTTTTGGGAGCCACCTTGTTCATCTGGCAAATCCCCCACTTTCTCTCTTTGGCCTGGTTGTACCGGGACGATTACGCGCGTGGAGGTTTTCGAATGCTTCCGCACTTCGACCGAAACGGTCAGATCACCTGCCAGGTTATCGCTCTCTATAGCCTGGCGTTGCTTCCGCTGGGACTGGCTTATTATCTGGGAGGATTGACCGGTTTCCCGTTTTTATTCGGATCTCTTATTCTCGGCGGAGCGTTTTTTAGGAAATGCTATCAGCTGTATATTGAGCGGAATGAAACCCAGGCTCGGCAGGTATTCCTGGCCAGTATTATCTACCTGCCACTTCTGATGGCGCTTCTGATCGTGGATTGGTCTGTTTCCAGTTTCCGTTTCAGCGCGTATCCCGCCAGTCGGCCTGTATCGATTCAAACATACTCCTCTAATCCGCAATGGACAGTATTGAATGTCAATATGCCTGAAGGATTGAATCGTGGCCGATCCTAAGAATACACCGTCTTGGTATGCCGGAATCGGATGGTTGATTCTCCTGGCTTTTT
>CAZFOX010000140.1:0-9675 GCA_964520565.1 uncultured bacterium
CAAGGCTTTGATAGTTGGGGGACGATCGTCGTCGCCCTGGAGAGAGACATAGAAACGTTCTTTCCAAAGAATCGCCAACGGGCCGGAACGGTATCCCTGCGTACCCCATTTTTCGAATTTCTCGTTAGGATGGCGGCTGGAAGAATACACGCCGAATCCCCCTTCAACGGCTCCCTGATCGTAAATATCAATCGTGACATTCAACGTCTCGTCCCGGTTGTTTTGAAAACGGACGTGAGCCAGTTCGCGGAAACCGAGTTTCAGGTAGAAGGGCGCCGCGCCGTTGACATATTCGAACAGCGAGCTGGGATTGTAAAAGGTGGGGCCTTCCACTGCCTTCCAATCGCGGACGGTCTCTTCTGTTGGGATGAGATCGCTGGCACGGAGAGCAGGAAGCGAACCGTCCTGGGCAAAGAGAGAAACCGGCGCGAAAAGCCACAGCGTGCCGATCGAACATAAAAGAATCGAGAATAAACGTTGGTTCATGCCAGCAGAAGTTTCTCCGCTTCCAGCAATCCTTCGCGGGTGGCTCGCTGATGCGGGCACGCGCCGTTGCAATGCCCGGGGCAATCGCGGCAGGGAGAGGCCTGGCGCGATGCAGGGAGCAAGGCGTAAAGTTGCATGGCCTCCTTTTCCATTTTGTAATATTTGAAATACATGGAAAACCGCATAATATCGGCTATGGCCACGCCGTACGGGCAGACCGATTCGCAGGAGGAACAATACCGGCAATAGTCCCGATCAACCGCCTGCGCGTAACGGCGCAGGTGAAGGTCTTCCGTCCGCCCGAATTGTTTCATCACGGCGTCTTTATAATCCTTGATATCCTGGAAGTTGTTGATGGCGACGCACACGCTGTGTATGCCGGATTGCGCGAGAGTCCAGCGAACGGTGGCCTGCGAATGAGTCAGCCCCTTTTGTTCGAGGTCTTTGATCTCGTTTTCCCGTTTCCCCGCCTGGCACTTAAACGTTACGAATCCGATCTCCTGTTTCTGCGCCTCTTCGAATAATTTTGGCTGGGTGGGGAGTTCCATGAAATTGAATTTGAATTGAAAAACATCGAAAGCCTTCTTTTCGAGGGCTTTGAGAAGTACTTCCTCCCGGTTGCCGCTGTGGGTGGAAATTCCCAGGAAACCAACCTTTCCGGCCTTTTTCGCCTCTTCGAAGGCTTCGTACTGGGCCGTGTTATCCAGAAGGGCGGGATCGGTTACGTTATGCGTTTTGATGATGTCGATATGGTCGGTTTGTAATCGCTTGAGGCTTTCATCCAGGCTTTTTAAGAGATCCTGTTTGGTACTGCGCTCGGTGCAGACCCAACCGGTCAGCACGACGGCGTCTTTACGGCGGGTTTTCATGACATTGCCGACCGCTTCTTCGGCAGCCCCTTTCTGATAGTCCGCACAGGTATTGATGAAGTTGATGCCGTTGTCCAATGCTTCTTCCAGCAAACCGGAATTATTGAAGCCATAGGTTCCCAGGCTGATTTCGGACACCTTGAGTCCCGTTTTCCCCAAAGTACGGAATTTCATTTCGGATTTTTCGGTGGCTTCGGAATGGGCGGCGATTCCGGTGGCTGCCGTGATCCCCAGGCCGGTTCCCATCTGAACGAACATACGCCGGTTCAACGATTTTTTGGAGGCGCTCATTGGATTCTCCTCTTCCTGATATTCAGGAACATGGATTCCGATAAGACGGTTATGAATCAGACCCACTTGTGGCTTTATATTACTTGGGCGGTTATGGGTGTGTCAATCGAAAAAATAACAGGATAATAACTCTCAAAGCCCTTGATGAAGCGATGCCATCGTGGACGATGATGAATTGAACGAGGGATATCGAATGGCAAAGTGGGTTTCTTGGATTCTGAAAGAAAAGAGATCGGAGACGGAACCAGTCCATTTCGGGGCCTGGCGGATTGCTATTGCCTCGGGTATCGCGATTTTGGCGATCCTGTTTTCGTTATGGGGAAGCGGCGATCCCTATTGGCTGGCGTTTGAAACCGGCTTTCAGGAGTTGATCGCACGCCGCCATCTCGACCCCGGGCTCTCGATGACGCACGGTCTTTCTACCCTCAACAATCTGGGGCCTGCGCCGACGTTTCATTCCACGCACCCGCCCTTGCTTCAATTGATTCTCGCCGGTCTTTTCGCCCTGCTGGGCGATTCGGAAGGCGTGGCGAGAATCGTCCCAATCGGCAGTTTTTGGGCGATTCTATGGGGGATATGGAAACTGACGCGCCCTCTTTCTCCCGATGCCCGGCTCTTCTCTCTGGCGGCCGCCTTTTTCGCTCCGATTTCATTTTATACCGGGCGAATTGTGAATTTCGAAGCGCCTGTGCTGGCGTGTATCGTCTGGACGCTGGTTGGCCTGGAATCGCTCTGCCGCTCTTCGAACCGGGCAGCCTGGCTCGGAGTGTTGGTGTTGGGTGTGATAGGAACGTTGATCGATTGGCCTTATGCATTGTTTGTAACGTGCTTGTTTGCCCTGTCCTGGCTGCGGGAAGATACAGAGAGGCGGTATTTCAAGGCGGCCTTTTGGCTCTGGTTTGTTTCGATGGTCACGGCGTCTCTGTACGCCGGAATAGCCTGGAGCGCGGGTGTCCTGCAAAGTATGGCCCAACATGCCCAGTTACAGACCGGCATGATGGACGCCGAGCGGGGATTTCAATGGCCTCCGTTCCTGGTCAGCTGGACCTGGTGGCATCTGTTGGGGACTCGTCTGCTGCGATACGGAACGCCGGTGTTGAGTCTTACAGGCGCGTTTTGGCTGATATCGAGTTTGTGGGCGCGGCGTCACTCGAAACCGGTACATCACTCCTGCCTGGTATTGTTCGTTTTTAACGCGGCATATATCGCCATTTTCTCGCGCGCCTCGTACAATCATCTATGGTGTCTTTTTTATATTGCTCCTTTATTGAGTCTATGTTTTGGGTTGGTTTTGGAACGAATCAAGACAAGAATCGGCGTTGTTTTTTTGATCGGCGTAATTGCGAGCGCCTATCCAATACTATGGGATTTGCGGTATAAAAAGCCTCTACTCGATTCCGTCCAGGCGGGAAGATCGATCGCCGCCGCTTCGAATTGCCTGCCCCGGACAGAACGGAGCCATTTATCCGGGCCTCTTCTATACGTCAATCGTGTTGATCCACTTCCGTATTATGCGGGATGCGAGACCGCTTTCTCGCATCTGTCGGTCCGCGTGGCGGCTCCAGATAAGTTTCTGATTCGCTATCGGCCTGAATTTGTGGTTCTTTCCGGATATAAAAAGCGCTCCTCGATCACCGTACGCCCCGAATACCCGCAGGTTTTGTTCGATCGGTTGGCGAAATCCTATACGTTGGTTCATTCACAGGAACAGATGGAAATTTGGGAAAGTTTATGGTCGCCCAATCTTTCGATCCTGGGATTCATGCAAACGGCGGATGGCTCCGAGCCGGTCGCACGATTGATCGACGACCAAGATGATGTTCATTTAGGGCTTCGGGTGGATGCGAAACAAGCGCCCATCACAGTGGATTTGACCCGGGTTTCTCCCCGGGGACGCCGGTGGCTTCATGGCTGGACGATCGCGTATAATTCCCCTTATCTCGAACCCGTCGAAATACTAATCCAAACCGAAACGGGGAAAGTGTTGGATTCCGTTCGAGCCATTCCGCAAAAGAATCGCCCGCGATGGCAGGAATTCTGGCTGCCGGTGGGCGAGTTGCCCGAGAAATTGATCGTTTCCTGGGAAAAAGGCAGCGTGGTATTGGGCGATTGGCGCTTGATAAACGAAACCCTCTGGGCGCAGGATTGGACACAGATTCTGGCTTCGGAAATTCAACGCCGGTTGGGGACGAATCGCTACGAGGAAACTCTGCTGGTTCGGGAAGATAACAAACCGGATGTGGCGGTTTTACAGCATCCGGGATTTGGCGTCGACCGCATCGACTTACCCCCCTGGCGCATTGGACACAACGAAGAACTCCAAATTGTGTATGGACTCTCTCCGGAGGCGTACGAAAAGAGCGATGGGGTACTGTTCCGTGTCACGGTGTGGGATCACGCGCTGGGACGGAGCGATCTGCTGTTGGAAGAGTTCATCGATCCCAAGATATCTACCCGCGATTCAGCCTGGAGAAGCCGGAGCCTGTCTCTCCGCGAATATTCCCGGCATGTGGTCGAGTTTGGTTTCGAGGTGAATGCCGGCCCCCAGAACGATACGACCGGCGATCTTGCCATCTGGCGGGAAATCCGAATCGTCGGCGGGGATTCACGGTAAGATGCCCATTTTCTGAAGTTCCTCGCGCAATTGGGCGGGAGAACGGAAAAGCAGAGTGGATATCCCCACCGCCTCCGCGCCCCGGATATTAGACTCCATATCGTCGATAAAGAGACACGCGGCGGCCTCGACTCGGCATTCGCGGAGAAGATGTTCGTAAATATCGCGGTCGGGTTTGACCATGCCGATTTCGTATGAGACGACGCGGCGATCGAAGAGCGGCAGGAAGGTCATTCTCGGTTGGAGCGCAAGGAACGATTCTCGGATGAAATTCGATAGAAGGATCAACGAATAGCCCTGTGCACGAAGCGATTTCACCACATGGATCGTCTCCTCGATGGGTTGAAACATATCGAGCCAACGCTGGAAAAAGGTTTCCACGGCATCGGCCAGAGAAGGAACGCGCTGGCAAAAGATCCCTTTCGCTTTTTCGACGGAGAGGAGTCCCTGATCCAGCATGCGCCATTCTGGACTTTTTAGCATCAGAGAAAAACAGGCTTCCGCCCGTTCGGAACCGGGAACGAGATTGTGGATGAAATCGCGGGGATTGAACGTCATCAGAACATTGCCGATATCGAATACAATAGAACGGATTGGAGTCATGGTGAATTAACCGTTTCCAGTAGTAAAATTCCAGGAGTCATTGTAATTCGGCTGCTTCTTTTGGAAAGCGCTGGATATAGATCGCAGGGCAGGGAGAAAAAATCGAAAGACAGGAATGGATTGCGCCCTCGCCTTCGATCCCTTTTTCTGATATGAAGTAGTACAGAGAAGACTCTAGGAGGGCGATTATGGCGATGAAACGATTTCTGAGAGATAATATTCTGGATGAAATGCTGGAAGAGATTCGGATGATTTCCGGAAAAACCGCCGAATCGGGATTTCCCACACTGGTCTTTTCACAAGCCCTGATCTCGCTTTCTGAACTGTACGAGACCAACAAGGTGGTTTTGAAACATCTGGAAGAAGTGATCGACCGGTTGCGGCAAAATGGAGTGGATTCAGAGATCATCGATCAGGTTGTGGAAGCGGCGGCGCATATTCAGGTAGGTCTGGTAACCGTGCACAACGCTCTGAAAAAAGACGTGCAGACGATTCTGGATGGCATCGATATGCTTCGGAAGAATATGAATATTACATAATAAATCTGGAATCATAATTATTTGTGTATCGAAAATACTCGGAAAAAGATCGGCGTATTTGTTTTTATAGAACGCGTTCAATCGAGCGGTTCTCAACAGTCTAATCACGAATCGATCCGTTCCGCTTTCGAAAAAGCCAATGTTTTTTGCCTTTTTCGAAACGCGAATAGGAACATAATGATAAGAATCACTCCTGTTCTACCTAACCCGAATTGTTTCTTTCACTTCCCGTATATGATTGATGCTTGGAACATCGTAAATTGGCGGGCATAATATCCTCCATTCCATTTCTCTGAAGAACCGGACATTTTCTCTTGGAAATATCTCAATTTTCGATTTAGGAACCGGTAGGGGAATCATGCAGCATCCTGTATTACGAGACAGTCTCTCCCGCTATCCCCGGATCGCACATTGGGGATTGGCGATCGGGGCGTTTGCATTTGCCCTGGCGGTTTGTGAATGCGCCTTTCGGACCGGTCTTTCCTTGTTCAATCCTCCAATGGCAGCCAAAGTGCGGAAACATATTGAAATCGCCATGAGGGAAGAAACAACTTCCCGCTATATTCCGCATCCCTATCTGTCTTACACTCGTTCCGATATCGCGTATGAAAACGGCGGATTACGAATCGGAAAACGATTTTACGGCAAAGTTAAGAAGCCCGGAACCATCCGTGTAGCTTGCCTGGGGGGATCGACCACCATGAATCAATATCCCCCGTTTCTGAAGGACGATCTGGAACGATATTCCTTCGGTCGGGACTTCGAGGTCATGGATTTTGGCTGCAATGGGTGGACGTTGATGGAATCGGCGATTAATTACATGATCCGGATTGCCGATTTTTCGCCTGATGTCGTGCTGGTGCATCATGGCATGAACGACGGCGTTCCTCGTGTCTGGCCCGATTTCCGCCCCGATTATTCGCATTACCGGATCTCCTGGAGAGATCAAAGCGATTGGCTGGATCGTAAAATATTTACCCATAGTTGGATGTTTGCATTCTTGCAGGTAAAACGGGGTGTTCCGCGTACCGCCTTGCAGAATTACACCGTCCTCCGCCGCGATTCCCAGGAAATGCACTATACTCCAGCACCGGGCAGCCTGGATGTCTATGAATCGTCTATGCGGAAGCTGGTCCATCTGGTCCGGGCTACCGAGGCAAAGATCATCCTTGCGCCAATGCCTTATAGCCGAAAGCGCGAAACGCCTACCTATGAACCGTTGATCGAGGAACAGAACGATGCGATGCGGCGGGTGGCGCGGGATATGCATGTCCCGCTGGCGGAAACCGGCTTTTTATTGGAAAATCGCCCGGATTTGTTTTTGGATATGGTTCATGTATCGGAACTGGGAAATCGGATCAAATCGGCGCTTTATGCGGCAGCCATCGGCGGGGAACTGTATCCGGTGCCGGGGGATGATATTCTACCGGAAATAGAAAAGGAGTTCCAAACCGCTACTTCATCCTGGCAGGGAAGAGTATTGGAAATCCGATGGAATGTGGAAACGCCTCCCGCTGCCGATTACCATGTCTATCTGATCGATCGAATCGGCGGGGAATCCGTTTTTCTCGGGCGGACAAAAAGCGGGGAACAAACAAGTTTGGTCTGGAAAGCGGGATCGCCCAACATTGCCGAACGCTTTCGAAAAGGGCCGGCTTTGGGGCGAACATACCGGTTTCAGATCTATGCCATACCGAAAAGCGGTTCGCCATCCTTTTTCGGGCCGTTTTCAGGCGAAGATGAAATTGTTGTAGCGGAATTATAGAGATTCATGGGGATCGGTAATGATGTTGGCTTACCGCGTTCCATACCCCGTGCGCGGCTTGTTGGCGCGTTGATCCCAAATGAAGGTATTGCGGTACTGTTGCATGACTTTTTCTATTACTTTGACAGGAAATGATTTTCCCAGGCTTACCGGTGCGATGCTCGGTTCAACTTCCCAATTATTGGAACCTTTTTTGGCGCGCAGAATGACGAGATCGAGCGGCAGGGTTTCGTAAATAGCCGCCTGTTTCATCATGGTGCTGATCTTTTTGATCTGATCCAATGCAATGGGGATTTCATACTGGTTGTCGAATTTGGTGCCCTTGATGGGACCCATCACATAAATGGCGTTCCGATAGTTATAATCGGAGTCCTTGTTGCGCTTGGCCAGTTCGCGGAGCGAGGAATCCGCGTTTTTCGGAACGTGCCCGCCAAGAACCGGCGCGCGTTGAACCAGCTTTTCCAGATTCTTTTGAGTGATCTTCAGTTGGTCTTCCGAAGGTTTTCTATGGGGATCGAACGACCAGATTTCTTCAACCTGATGGGGATGTCTAGCTCCCGGCAAAGCGACGACGCTGCCGAGCGCTAAAAGCTGCAGCATCTTTTTCACGGCGACTAGAATCAGGGCGAATAGGAGAATGGTAAGGAAAAATCCGACGCTGAATGTAAATGTGAGTCCGATAATGGGGTGATCGTTAAAAAACGGTTTCACATGCTGGGTGAAGAAAGAACCGATTTTATCCTTTATAATTCCGAAAAAAACGGCGACTTGATCCTGTTGTTGACCGATCCAAGACCAAAAGGCTCGGCCCGCGTTGTTTATCATACGGGTTCCGTCGTGAAAATGGAGGGCGTAATAGGGAGAGAACGATTCAAGAAATGGCCGTCCGTCGGTATAATTCTTGAAACCGGAAATAAAATAAAGACTCCCTATCAATCCCAGAATGGTCAGATTTCGGTACCCGACAAATTCCAGGACGAGCTGGAGTTCCGATTTGGATGAATCTTGTTGAGTTCGATGACGGATGATCTTTACCTCCTTCAAAAAAAGGCGTCACGATTTTCGAACTTCCTCAACCGGATTTCATCGGGATGAATAATTAGAGTAACCGATATCACTGGTACTTATTGTCGGTCGTTTAATCTTTATTATAACATTTTTTTTCCAATCTTGAATAATCGGGAGAGGTTATAAAAAAACCGGGGCAAGTGCCCGATTGGAGGTTGACCGTGTAGAGAGATGAAACAATGCTTTAATCACATAAAAACCGTCGCCAGAACCATTGGTATAAATAATATATTGTCCTTCGGAAAGGATACGGAAATGCCGGAATTATACGATCGCCAGGGGGAAATCGCTGTGAGTGTGGTAATACCAACCTATAACGAAGAAGAGGCGATCGGCAGTGTGATCGATGACGTACGGCAGGCAATGAATTCAACCCGTTATGCGTATGAAATTCTGGTCGTCGACGATTGCTCCAAGGATAAAACGGTCGAAATCGCCCATGAGAAAGGGGTGCGAATCATCCAACGGAAAGTTAACGGCGGTTCGGGCGCATCGCGTAAGACAGGCATTCGGGCGGCGCGGGGAGAATATATTGCCATGCTCGACGCCGATGGAACTTATACCGCCGCGGATATTCCACGGCTGCTGGATCTGTTACCGGAATGGGATCAGGTAAATGGAGCGCGTACCTCGGAGCAGGGTACCATGAAGGCTTTACGAGTTCCGGCAAAATGGTTGATCCGTCAGCTGGCTATCTACCTTTCCGGCGTAAACATTCCCGATCTGAACACGGGATTAAAGGTTTTTAAGCGTAGCATCATGATGAAATATCTCTGGGTCATGCCCGAAGGTTTCTCGTGTGTAACCACCATGACGCTGGCTTTTTTGTGTAACGGCTATTCCGTAACCTGGGTTCCGACCGAGTATCATAAACGAATCGGAGAATCGAAATTTCATCCCATCAAAGATACGAGTAAATATCTGGCGACCGTTATTCGTATGGTTATGTATTTCAATCCTTTACGTGTATTTCTCCCTCTGTCGCTCACGATTTTCTTACTGGGTATCCTGCGCAGTGGGTTTAGTTACCTGTCCATCGGCGGCCTTCAGGAAGGCGATATTATCATGATATTAGGTGGATTCTTGATTGGGATTATGGGTCTATTGGCCGATCTGATTGTCGCACAAGGCCGGGCAAAAAATGAGTAAATAGGTCGTTTTTTGCCATTTGGTATGGACCTTAATTGTTGAAATATAATGAGTTGTGGATATTTCGATCCTTGCGGGAATTAAATGGCTGCGTTATGAGATTTACCCCCCTCCCGTTTATATTTCGGCTGTTCTCTTTGTTCCACTTTTTCGGGAATACTGTTTTCCAGGGATTCCAATAGGATTGTAAGTTATGTATCCTCTTTGGGATTCAGAAATGGGATAAATCGACCACTTGGCTGAAAAATATCGCCCATGTTTTATTTTTTTTAGGTAATTGTTTTGACAGAA
>CAZFOX010000141.1:0-7472 GCA_964520565.1 uncultured bacterium
AGATTGTCACGGCATCGATCTCCCGGCATTCGTCCAGCATCTTGCGAAAATCCCGATACCGACGCGCCTTGGGATAGGCGTTGAATGCCCCGGCGGCGTTTCGATCGTCCACATCGCACAAGGCTACGATATTTTCGGAGTTACAGGTTGCTACATCACTGTGGCCTTTCCCTCCGACGCCGATACTGGCGATGTTTAGTTTTTCATTGGGCGATTGATAGCGGCTTTTTACCAGAACGGTTTTTTGGATCTGGCCGGTGGCGCAGCCCGAAGCGGCCAGAGCGGCGGCGGTTCCCATGAAAAAAAAACGGCGGGTAATTTTATCTTGACTCATGATTCTTCCTCGGCGATTGGAATCTGACGTATATTTTACCCTCTCAATCACCTTACCATATCCAGGCCAGGAGAGAAAGCAGTCGAATTGGATTAATTCCAATCAGCCGGCATTTATGATAGGGTATTATTTATGGAACGCTGCCCTATAAACGCATAAACAAAGATAAGTACTCGATAAAAATCGATAAAACATGGCCTGCGAGATTACCTGGAAATCCATTGAATTGAATCGGATTGGAAATAGGAGCCTTCGCTCCGGCGAGGTTCATGTATGGCGATTTCCTTTGGAAATACCCGGTCCATCGGTGGAAAAACTTCATTCACTTCTTTCGGATGACGAACGTGTGCGAGCGGCACGTTTTTATTTTCCAAAAGATCGTCGGCGATTCATCGTGGCGCATGCAGCCTTAAGGCTTATTTTGCAGGGATATCTCCATCGAAAAACAGGGGATATCCATTTTCTATGCAACCGGCATGGGAAACCTTTTCTTCCCGGCGAGCCTTTCGAATTCAATCTGTCGCATAGCCACGAAATGGGTCTGGTAGGTGTGGCTTTCCAGAAAGCGGTCGGTGTGGATATCGAACGAATCCAATGGGATTTCGATTGTGAACGAATCGCAGAACGTTTCTTTTCTCCCGAAGAAATCGCCGCTTTGCATGCAACCCATCCAGACCGGCGCGTGTTGTCCTTCTTTCATGGGTGGGCGCGGAAAGAAGCGTTCATCAAGGCAAAGGGGCAGGGGCTGTCTATTCCTTTGCGTTCGTTTGCCGTCTCGGTCGATCCGGATGAGACCGAATTTTCGTTACGCCATCTTTCCGAGAATGCGAATAATGAGTTGTGGCGTCTGCGTTCGCTTCTCTTCGAGATAGAGTACGCAGCTGCCCTGGCGGTCATAGGGGGATGGGACATTCTCCAACTCTGGGATTGCTCCATGTAGGCCGAGCGTTCGGGATCGAAGCGATTGGTATTGTTGTTCTTGATGCCGACGTCTGGAGATCGTAATGGATCAAATAATAACGGCAGGGAAATCCCTGCCGTTGTGCCAGTTCGAAATAATAACATTTCCCCGGTCAAAGACCGAGCGCGCATGGATATCGGCTCAATCCGATTACTTGGCTGCGCTTTTCTTGGAAGTGTCGCTTCCTTCCGCGGCTTTCGATTCATTCATGGCGGTAGCCATCTTCAAACCTTCCTGGAACAACTCCCGATAATAATCGCGTACTTTTTGAGGATTAAAAGTCAGGAAGGTTCCGCCCGATTCGAAATGCTGGATAAAAATCCGTCCGGTGGCGTAGGTTAAGGCTCCCGCTACCACAGGAACCGTCGCGATGGTGGAAAGAGTTCCCACGACGGGGATGAATTTCAAGAAACTAGTCGCTACAAGACCGGTTAATGGCAGACCCACACCCAACGTTCCGAGGCCGCTGATCAAAACGGCCAGAGTATTTTTCACCGTATGTGTGGTGAAAGGGATTTCGTATAGGTCGGAGAGTTCCTTTAATGCTTTCGCCTGGAATCCGGCCACAGCGATTAGATCGATTATAGGAACCGGCAAGACACCCAATCCCATCGCCCAATACATGTTTTTCATGACGATCTTATGAGCTTTTTGCTCACGAGTAAGTACTACTTCTTCACAAGCATCCATCTGGACATCTTTCACGGAAGCTGCCGCCGCGGTAGTCATCTTATTTCCTCCTTGAATCGCATAGGATTCAGCGTTCAGTTGGTTGATAATACAACATTTTTTACATGACAACAAGTCTATATTTACGCATTGGTAAACTGGTATTTGTAAAAATATGCCAAAGGGTAAAAAATCGATTCTTTCAAAACAATGCGGCGGTTTTTCTTTTTGAACTTTGAAAGAATTTGCAGATACCCGAATTTAAAATATCTTAGGCCATGTCTTACTTTGTGGATAAATCCTTATAAAGACAAGAGAAACGCTTCGAGGGCGGCGATCTCTTCTTCGCTCAACGATGAAGTGGTTCCATGCCGGTCGTTGGGGTTATGTAGGATCAGAACGTCGCGAAGGGTGGCGGCGCGTCCATCGTGAAGATATGGCGCGGTTCGCCAAACTTCCCGTAGCGTAGGATTATCAAAACGATCCTGACGATCCAGAATTCCCCGTGTGCCCACGTCGTGAGACTGAAGATCGGTATAAAAGATACCGTTATGACACGATGAGCAATGTGTACGGTTACTATAGAAGAGTAGCATTCCTTTCTGGATAAGTTCCCGATTTTTTTCGTCCAGGCCAATCGTTCCCGCCTGGGGATGGAGGGATTGCAAGTAGGAATCGATTGCTTTTGCTTTTTCATCTTTTTCCCGAACAAATAAAATATGGTGAAAACCGCTTCGTACCGCTTCTTCTGCGGTTTCTCGCACTCCAACGCTCATGGCGGGCGGCGTTTGATGGGAAAAAACCAGACTTTTTGTGTTCTTAGGATTACCAATTCCATCGTTGAGTAAATCCCAATTCAAACCGTCACTTCGGGCGTCCGGATGGCAGCTCGCGCAGCTTTGCCACCCTTGAAACGCCTGGGAGGCGTCATGAAACAGCATTTCTCCCAACCGGACTGGAGAGGAACTCGCCGTTTCGCTCAATGCGAGTTCTTCCACCGGGTGTATCGTATCTTCCGAAAGTTCGATGCGGTTGAGTGTATCCGAAAAGTAATTGGATACATAAATCGCCTGGTCGCTAAAAGCCAGTCCCCGTGGTCCCTTGCCCTGGATCGGGATTCGTTTGCGGAAATTGGCTAGAAATGTCAAATCGGACGATACAACATTCTGAAAGTCCGGTTTTTTAGATTCCACATCGACTGTCTGAGTCTCATGTAAACCGGTCTTTTCGTATAATGCCGGCAGATCGATCAGGCTGATTTCATGAGTACCGGCATGGGTTACGCAAAGTTGTTTTCCGTCCGGCGTGCATGATACTTTCCAGGGATTGGCGGCACCCCGGTTGATATCGTCCAGCAGGATCGTTTTTCGAAGTTCGCCTGCTTTTGCATCCAGAATCGACATAACGTTTGTATTCATCCAGCCCTTATCGATCTGGGTGGTCGGCAATTGATAATGCGCCAGCAGGTGAACCACAAACAAATATCGCTCGTCCGGCGAGAAGCATAGATCGTTGACGCTCGTGCTGCCGTTGGGCAATGGGATGATTTTCTCGATTTTCATTTCTACCGCATTTACCATACTAATACGGGCCGCGACTGTTTCGGCATTGGACGGCCCTGATGGCAACCGGTGAGCGATATAGAGATAGGTATCCGCTTTGGATAGCGCGGCGGCGAACGGCTCGCGATCGACAGAAATTCGTTTTAGTTCCTTTCCCATCTCCCCATCGAATACCGAAAGACTGCTTTCCAGTTGGTTGCAGATATAGATTCGTTTCCCCTCAATATCGATGACAGGTGAACGAGCCCCTCTCCCCGCCGGGGAGATTGACAGAATTTCTCTGGAACGCCCATCGATGATACAGAGCCAATCTCGTTCGTTCGAACAAGTGACAAATAAGCGATTCCCATCGGGCGAAATGGCCAGGCCGGTGGGTTGGCCGGGTACCGGTATGGATGATAAAATCCGCCGGGTCTGGAGATCGAAAATATCTACGCGATGGGCTGTTCGTTCGGCGATGTAGAGAAGGTTGCCTGTTGGCGAGATCGCCAACGATTCCGGGGAGAGAGAGACCGAACTGGTTGGCGTGGCGTTCCATCCTTTATGTATGATAACGACATTGGGTAATAAAACCGAAAGGAATAAAGCGATTCGACAGTTCATGGACGATGGTTCTCTCCCGTATTAAAATAATCGTGCCGCCTAATCTTCCTAGGATATTTTTGTTACTATATCAAAAAGCCCCTCAGTTTTTTAGGAGTGCATTCATGCAGGATTTTTCTTTTCATTGCCTAATATCCAAGGGGTACTTCAACCGGTTGCCTATTCTTTGAACGACTGGCAAATTGAGAAATTGGATGACCGCCGAAATAAGAATGAATCAAATGGATGAGTTGTTCGTTTTTTTAATAGAATCCGTTTCTTTTTACAAGAACCAATCTGTTTGATTGACGGCATCCAGGAACGATCCATGCGAACCGTTATTCTGCCGATCGAAAGTTCCCGAGCGTCCGGCCGCAACCTGTTGAGCGGGATTGCCAAATATTCCTGCCTGCATGGACCCTGGTCGATCTATTGGGAACCGGCCGGATTGGACGATGTGTTTCCCCGCTTAAAGAATCTGAATGCGGACGGCATCATCATGCGGGATTCGGAACGTCTGGAGGAAATCCTCCATTTCGGTTTTCCGGTCATTGTCATCGAACACCATTTGAAACCGGTTCCCGATTTGGTCAATATTATCACCGATTCCCGCCAGATCGGCCGGATGGCGGCGGAACATTTGATCGATTGCGGATTTCGGCAATTTGCGTATTGCGGCCTGGACGATAAGCCCTGGTCGATTCAACGTGGCATCAGTTTTTCCGAGCGAATCGCCCAGAATAGTATGGAAACCATTCTCTACGTTCAACCCCGCCATTCAAAGCGATTCACATGGGAAAAAGAGCAGCCCTATCTGGAAGAATGGCTAAAGTCGTTGCCCAAACCCATTGGATTGATGACTTGTAACGACGACCGCAGCCAGCAGGTATTACAGGCCTGCCGCCTGGCGGGTATCCGGGTTCCGGACGATATCGCCATTATCGGCGTCGATAACGATGAATTGATATGCCAGCTCTCCGATCCACCCCTTTCCAGCGTGGACGTCAATTTCGAGCGAGCCGGTTACGAAGGAGCTGCCACTCTCGATCTTCTGATGAATGGGAAGGAAGTCCCTCAGAAGGAGATTACCATTCACGCCTCTCATATCGCCGCTCGCCTTTCGACCGATATCACGGCTATCAACGATCCCAATGTGGCCGCTGCCATCCGTTTTATTCGCAGGAATGCGCGGAAGAAAATTGTCATTGAGGAAGTAGTCGAAAAAACTTCACTCTCCCGCCGCGTTCTTGAAAAACGCTTTCGGGAAACTTTAGGGCGGACTATTCTGGATGAGATTCGTCGCGTTCGCTCCAATCTCATCAGCCAAATGCTTATCGAAACGAATATGAGCGTTCTCGAAATCGCCTTGTCGCTCGGATTTCAGGGAACCGAACACATCGCCCGCTATTTCTATCAGGAGAAGGGAATGAGTTTAATCGCTTACCGACGGCAATATGGCCGCAAGTAAATGCCTGTTATGATGTATTCCTTTTTTTATTGGTAGTGGAACATTGTTCGTTCGGAATATGACAAAGGAAACAATAATTGTTTTTTAGAAGGGGAGATTAAGTATGGAAAATTCATGGAAAGCCCTATCAACCGCCTGGATCGTTGCGGCGATTCTATTGACTATTTCCTATTCTACGGCCAATGCAGACCGTTCGGTGATCTCTTTTTGCGATCGCTGGCGGTTTTCCAAAGGCGAACAACCCGAGAATGTCAAACAGATAGATTTTGATGACTCGGCCTGGCAGGACGTTACGCTCCCCCACGATTGGGCGATTTCAGGCCCTTTCAATCCGGAAGAACATGGGTATGCGGGCAAACTTCCCTGGAAAGGCGTCGGTTGGTATCGAAAAACGTTTTCCCTCGATCCTGTCGATCAAGGAAAACAGGTTTATCTGGATTTTGATGGAGTGATGGCTTTCCCTAAAGTATATATCAACGGCGAACTCGCGGGTGAGTGGGATTACGGCTATATGTCGTTTCGTGTGGATGCGACACCCTATATTCACTGGAATAAACCTAATATCGTGGCGGTTCAAGCGGATACACGCCGGCATGGAACCCGCTGGTACCCTGGTGCGGGGATTTACCGCAAGGTTGTGCTGACCCTCTGCGAACCGATCCATATCGGGCATTGGAGCACATTCGTTTCGACTCCGAATGTGGGCGATGACGCCGCTTCAGTCCGCGTCCGTTCGACTGTTGAAAATCACCTCTCCAGCGAGTTGGAGCGGAATCTCGAAATCTCGATCTACGATCCGCAAGGCCGTAGGGTGGCCGAAGGGCAATGGCCAATCACCCTGCATGCAGGGAATTCCCATGCATTCGATCACACTTTCGTGATTCCCAATCCCCGGCGCTGGGATATCAACAATCCCGCACTGTATTCGGTTAAAGTCCTCGTCTGGGATGGAAAACGGATTGGCGATACGGATATCGTTTCTTTTGGGATTCGCACCTTTGCCTTTACCGCCAACGATGGTTTTCATCTGAACGGACGGCGTGTCCAACTATACGGTGTCAATCTTCATCACGATCATGGGCCATTGGGTGCCGCGTTCTATACACGGGCTATGGAACGGCAGTTGGAAATCATGCGCGATATGGGGTGCAATGCCATCCGCACCAGCCACAATCCCCCTGCGCCCGAATTACTCGATCTTTGCGACCGTATGGGGTTTGTCGTCTGGAATGAATGTTTCGATAAATGGGATGCGACAGCCGATCGCGTCAACGGCGAACCGCTGGAAGAATACGGGCACAAACAGATTCGCCAATTCGTCATGCGCGACCGCAATCACCCCAGCATCGTCACATGGTCGATCGGAAACGAAATAACCAATCAGCCCCAGAACAAGGAGGGGAAATCTCCCGAACGAGTCAAATTTATGAGCGATTTTGTTCGCCGATACGATCCCACCCGGCCGGTAACGCTAGGTTGTTTTATCCCTAACACCGCCGATCAGCCGATCCTCGACGCGCTCGATCTGACCGGATGGAACTACGACCGCCGTTACGCACGTATGCGGGAACGGTATCCCGAAAAACACCTTCTCTATAGCGAATCGGCTTCCGCGTTGAGTACGCGGGGATTTTACGAACTGCCACTTCCTACTGGGAAAACTCAATTTTCCAAACAAAAACAGGTCGATTCATACGATCACAATTCAGCCCGTTGGTCGGATATTCCGGAAAAAGAGTTCGAGCGGATGGTAACCGATTCGTATATGGCCGGCGAATTTGTCTGGACCGGTTTCGATTATCTGGGTGAACCGACGCCCTTTGACAAGGACGCCCGCAGTTCGTACTTCGGTATTGTGGATCTATGCGGGATGCCCAAAGACCGGTTCTTCCTTTA
>CAZFOX010000141.1:7482-9641 GCA_964520565.1 uncultured bacterium
ATTGGCGTCCGGAGACTACGACCATTCACATTCTCCCGCACTGGAACTGGCCGGAACGAATCGGCCAGAATGTTCCGGTATACGTCTATACCAACGGCGACAGTGCGGAACTTTTCCTCAATGGCCGATCGTTGGGAATTCGGAGAAAATCCAAGGAGATCGCCGATTCGGACTATTACGCCGTTCTGGATAAATACCGGTTGCGATGGTTGGATGTGGTCTACGAACCCGGCGAGCTGAAAGCCGTTGCTTATCAAAACGGCCGGAAGATCGGCGAAGCGTTTCAGCGAACGGCCGGAGAACCGGCGGCTCTTCGCCTGACTCCCGACCGAACGCACCTGGCGGCTACTGGCAGCGACCTGTCGTATATCCAGGTGGAGGCTGTGGATGCGCGGGGGACGCTTTGCCCGCTGGCCGGAAATGAAGTTCGCTTCGAAATCGAAGGTCCGGCGGAGATTGCGGGGATCGATAACGGCAATCCCCTGTCTCTCGAATCGTTTCAGGTTCCCACCCATCATCTTTTCAATGGAAAAGCCATGCTCGTCCTGCGAAGCGTTCCGGGGAAAAGCGGAAAGATCGTTGTCACCGTTTCTTCAGAGGGTTTAAAGGGGCAATCGGTTTATCTCCACTCCCAGTCCGTGCATAATGAATGAAAACAATTGGCTGAATAATCAGATTCAATCATAAAGAGAGGACATTCCAATGAACAAACAAGAAACATCGAGACGCAGTTTTTTCCGGAAAGGTGCATTGAGCGCAGCGGCCTTCACCTTCGTTCCACGATCCGTTCTCGCCCAAAGCGGCGCAAGTTCTCCCAGCGATAAATTAAACATTGCCGCGATCGGTGTGGGGGGGCGAGGCGGCGACGATCTGCGCAACGTCGCATCGGAAAACGTCGTGGCGCTTTGCGATGTGAGTTCCCCCAACGTGGATCGGGCGCTCCGCCAGTATCCCAAAGCCAAAACCTATCAGGATTTCCGCGTAATGTTCGACGAAATGGCGAATCAATTCGAAGCCGTGATGGTTGCCACGCCCGATCACACGCACTCGGTGGCATCGATGCTGGCGCTGAAACATAAAAAGCATCTCTTCTGCGAAAAACCTCTCTGCCATTCCATCTATGAAACACGCACCATAACCCTGGCGGCCCGCGAAGCCGGTGTTATTACCCAAATGGGAAACCAGGGGCATTCCTCCAATGAGATCCGCGAACTCTGCGAGTGGATCGACGACGGCGTCGTCGGCGAAATCCGCGAAGTATTCGCCTGGAGCGACCGTCCCGTAGGTGGCGATCCCTGGTCGATGTTCCTCGTGCAGGCGCGTCCCAAGGATACGCCTCCCGTGCCGGATACCTTGAACTGGGATCTCTGGCTGGGGCCGGTTCCCTTCCGTCCTTATCATCCCGACTATTGCCCGACCAAATGGCGTAGCTGGCTGGCATTCGGTACGGGTGCGGTTGGCGACATGGGATGTCATATCATGGACCCGGCGTTTTGGGCGCTTAAACTGGGAGCGCCAGAATATATCGAAGCTACAACAACCCACTGGGAACCTGAAATCGAGTCCGAAACCTATCCCCGCGCCGCTATTGTCCGTTATCAATTCCCGGCTCGTGAAAATCGGCCGCCCGTCAAACTTACCTGGTTCGATGGGCGGTTATTACCACCCATCCCGGCGGATTATATCAACGGAAAAAAACTTGGCGGTAACGGCGCCATGTTTATCGGAGAAAAAGGTATCATCCTTCATGGCTCTCATGGGGCGGGTAACCTTCGTCTGGAACCGGAATCGCTGAATAAGGACTATAAACGTCCACCGGCGGTGCTTCCCCGTGTACCCGGCGGGCAAAACGGTCACGTGCAGGATTGGGTTCGTGCCTGCAAGGACGGGAAACCCTCCAGCGCCAATTTTGAATACGGCGGAGCGTTGACTGAAATGGCCCTGTTGGGCGTTCTGGCGATGCAGGTTAAGGACCAGCGGTTGTATTGGGATTCCGAAAAATTGGAATTCAAAAACAACGACCGCGCCAACGCCATTGTCCGTCCCGCTTTCCGGGAAGGATGGAGTCTGTAAGGAGTCTCGCTTTTCTGGTTTGTGAATCTTGAAAATCCAATCCGGCCGTCTTTCCATGCCGAGGCTTCTGCCCACAGGAAAGACGG
>CAZFOX010000142.1:0-9636 GCA_964520565.1 uncultured bacterium
TCCACCTGCTTTTGGGTATCCGGATCGAGACGATCCCAGAGGATGCAGGCGGCCAGCGTCAGCCAGCCGACTTCGTCCGCGCGCCAGGAAAGCCGCCTTCGCCAATAGGGGCCGTCGGCGAAATCGGCGCGGGTGTTGGGGAGATACGGGTAGGGATTTTCGACATACGAACTGGTCAGGCAACACCAGCGGAGAGATTGAATGGCGCGGTTCAATAAAACTTCGCGGGAAAGTTGGCGCTGCCCAAATGCCGGCTTATCGGTTTCCATCAATAAAACCGCATAACAGAACTGCACCATCCCATTTCCCGAGATTGTGATGATGGTGGCGTAAGGATCGTCCCGCCAATCGGGGTACTTTCGGAAATCGTAAAAACCGCTGTTGGGGATCCGGGCCGACTCATCGACCCAGATGGGTTCGAATACATCGACAGACGTCTCCAGCACATCCAGATATAACTGCTTGAGTTCCGTCTCGCTCATGGCGCTGGCTGGGATGGCAGACACCACGATCCATGATGCGGCTAATAAGCAGAAATGAAGAATTGATTTCATTTGAGTCACTCTCGTTCGAGTTGGATTGTTTTTCTTCAATTTATCACAGAGAATGAACGGCTATAAGGATAGATGGCTAGTAGAGAGACTAGTAATTCGTATCGGGTGAAGATCAACGATATGACTTTTGGATTGCTTCACTTCGTTCGCAATGACACGAACGTAACGCAATGTCATTGCGAGCGCAGCGAAGCAATCTAACAGCGATTCGATTCGCCGGTTGGTCTACAGCATGTTTTTTTTAACCGGTAATGTTTAACGGTTCGACTTCTAGCGGGATTTTAAGCAACGTTTCGATTTGCGTTTCGAAAAAGCCGGAAACGATCGGCTTTTTTGAAGGCGGAACGTCTAAGTTTATGCGCATATTTTATTTTAAGACTCGCATCCATGGGAGCGAAACGATGAATGGGGCTGGGTGGTTCGAACGGTTATTCGTGGGGATTCTTTTCACCCTGTTTCTGTTGTTGCCGGATTCCGCCGGGGCGTGGGAAGGGCATCGTTGGGACACGTGGCTTTCGGTTTCTCGGGAAAAGAAGCCGGATATTCAGTCGCCCCAGAGCGGACGCAGCGATCTTTTTCCGCTGATGCAGAGAGTGGACGATGCGGCAGCACCCATCGCCACGATTCAGGAATGGGAGAAGAAGCGGGATTCCATTCTGGAGGTTTTACGGGAGATATTGGGCGAACCGGAAGAGATGCAACCTTTTCCACCTTATGCGGAAATCCTGGGCGAAGAAGACCTAGGAACTTATTGGCGGCGGCATGTCCGTATCGCTTGTGAGACCGATGACTGGATCCCCGCTTTTCTGCTGATTCCAAAACCGTTTCCCACTAGACCGAATCCCGCCATGATCGTGCTTCACCAGACCGTGGCGCAGGGTAAGAGAGAGGTCTGTGGAATCGAGGGCGATCCGGAACAGGCGCTTGCGCTGGAATTGGTCGAACGGGGATTCGTATGTATTGCGCCCGACGCGATCGGCTTCGGGGAACGAATTCCCCCAGGGGCTTCGCCGTATCATGACTCGTTGAAATTCTTCCAAAAACATCCCCACTGGTCGTTTATGGGCAAGATGGTCTGGGACGTGCAGAAGATTGTGGATTATCTGGAGACATTGCCTTTCATCGATTCCGCCCGAATCGGATGCATCGGGCACTCGCACGGAGCGTATGGGACGATCTTCGCCGCGATTTTCGAGCCGCGCATTTCGGCAGCCATCGCCAGTTGCGGTTTCACGCCCCTGCGTTGCGATCCCACTCCCGAACGATGGAGTCATCTGACGCCGTTGATCCCCCGTTTGGGATTCTATCTTTCCCAAATCGCCGAGATCCCTTTCGACTGGCATGAAATCCTAGCCTGCCTGGCTCCCCGGCCTTTCTTCAATTGGGCGGTCTTGAATGACGATATTTTTCCCCATACAGAGAATTTGCAGGGAATTTACGAATCATTGAAATCGGTATACGGGCTGTATGGAGCCGTGGACACTTTGCATGCCCGCCTGGAGCCGGGAACACATTCGTTTTCCGCTTCCGTCCGGCAAGAAGCCTACCACTGGTTGAACAAACATCTCCCCCGGCGGCCGGATTTGGAGTCGATCCGGCGGTCGCCTCTTACGACCGAACCCGCCTGGGAAACGAGCCGGAGGGAAATCCAGGCACTTCTGTTGCGAGACATCGGCCCCATCGATCCACCCCAGTTAGAACCGCATTTTGAAATCCTGGAAACCACTGCCAGAGAGGGGTATATCGAAAAAAAGATTCGGTATCTGGCCGCTTCGGATGAACCGGTCACCGCTTACTGGCTGACGCCGGATCTGCCCAGTCCCGGGGATCGATATCCAGCCATGATTGTATTCCATCAAACCACGCCGGAGGGAAAAGAGGAAGCGGCGGGACATTCGGGACGCGCCAGCATTCAATTCGGGCCGGAACTGGCGCGGCGGGGGTATGTCGTGCTGGCTCCCGATTCTATCGCAGCGGGGGAACGAATCGGCCCGGCTGGCTCTTACGATACCCGCGATGTCTATCGGCGATATCCTCATTTATCCGCTCTGGGGAAAATGATTCAGGATGGGCGGCGGGCGATCGATATCCTGCAATCGATCCCGCTGGCCGATCCCCGGCGCATCGGGGCGATGGGGCATTCGCTTGGCGCCGAGGAAGCGCTTTTTGTGGCTGCCTTCGACGAACGCATCCAGGCGGCGGTGGCCAGTTGTGGATACGCTCCATTTCGCGTGGAGAAGGATACCTGGCGATGGGCGCGAGACGAATGGTTTTCTTATCTCCCGCGCCTGCGGGCCGATCTGCGCGCCGGACGCCTTCCTGCCTGGGATTTCGACGATGCCATCCGGCTTGTTGCGCCGAGATGTTATTTCAATTATCAGACCACCGGCGATGATATCTTTCCCGAAGGCGCGGCGGCTCATGCCATGACTCTCTCTACCCGCCCGGTCTGGAATCTGTATGGTGTGGAAGACCGGTTGCAGAGCATGCTGGAACCGGGACCGCACGATATATCCTCACAAGCCAAAGAACAAATCTATATCTGGCTGGATCGCATCCTCCAAAAGAAATAGGAAGGAATCATACCGTGAAATATTCTCTCTTGATTTTCGTGTTGATCGTTGTTCAAAGCGTTCAAGGGGAAGAGTGGTGGGAAAAGGAAACCCGTATGGCGGAGGGCGGCAAACTCGATCTATCGCAAAAAGACTGGTGGCCCCGCGCGATGCAATTAAAAACGGGGGAATATTTCACGATATCTTCCACGGAACCTTCCGGCGGGAAAATGATCGTACGCCGCGAAACCCGAACTCGCAGCCGAACCCCGCAAGATATGATTGTGTGGATTCTCGACGATGACGGCGATATGCCGCCCGATGCGTCGCAGGGCGATACGGACAGCGATTGCTACGTCGCCGATTATGGCTGCGATGGGAAGGTGGATCGGATGGTGGATTACATCGATGCCGATGGCGATCAGATTCCCGACGAAATGGAAATCCGTTCCTTTGTCGATGGCGAATTGCGGCGTGCTTGGTTCGGAACGGATTTGGATGGGGACGGGAAGATGTGGAATACCGCCGATTACGAATACCCTGGCGATTTTTTTTCGTGCGATCCCTATGGAAACAACGAAATTTACATGAACAAATACCATCCGCAACGGGATTGCTGGATTCCGATTTCCGAATGTCCTTTCTCTTTTTACGATACGGACGGCGATGGAGAATCGGAAGCCGTGGTTCGTTTCAGCGCGGCTCCGGTGGATTTTTCTTCCGAAAGCGATCCCGATTACGCCAACAGCCAAAAGCGGTACGAAGGCCATTTCGATCCATCCATGGAGCGGATGGGGGTCGTCAATATCCGCTATAGCCTGGATATCGATGCGCGAAGCGGTGCGGAGAATCCATTGCATTACGAAATGGGTTTCAACCTGGTGGGAAATCTGCCGTACGAATTTGAGGGCATGAATCGTTTGCAGGAACTTCGCCGTTCCCCCAAGACAACGGTTAGCATTCCATTCAGTCAGGCTCGGGAACTGGCGGAGACGAATCCCGCCGAGCAAACGGGATTTTCCTGGCATGAATTTGAAGATGCGTCTATCAAAATCGGACACCCCAGCCGTCCGGAATACGACCGGCGGTGGGAGGGTGTCTTTTGGACGTGGCAGCGGCGGATTATGCACAACACCGGCGGGCCGGTGCAGCAGTGGAATATCCGGCGGGAATTCATGCCCGTTTTTTCCGAACGGCGCCAACTGTATTACAGTCCCGTCGACCGGAGGATTCACTTGAAAGGAGCTGCGGAAGGATGGCTGCATGCAGGGTATATCGGATCGGAGGATATTCTGGGCGAGATTCGGATGGTGGATACCAACGACGACGGATATTTCGACCGGTGGGAATATTATGGGAAGGATGAGGTTCTGCCTTACCGGGTTGCGTCGGTTCCCGATGCGGACAATCGGGATATCGAGGGGGATTGGGATGCATTAACCGGTTTCTATAATAAAGAAGTCCTTCCGGAAGCGATTCGAATCAATCGGGAATCGATCCAGGCGCTGGAACGATTCGGTGAAGAATACGCGCCCGCGGTTCCGGCATTTTTGGAGAAGGCCTTGCAGATGGATATCTCTCCGGACGAGCAACGGTATATTCTGGATTGGATTCGGGAATACCGCTACCGGTGTTTTATCAAACGAGCCCGGGAAATTTCTTACGAGAAACTGCATATCAAACCGGAGCGGGATCCCCGTCAGATTCCGGAATTTCGGAGTCAATCCACAGCGTCCTGGGAAGACGCCGTCATTCTCTCCCGGATCGAAGAGGCTTATGCCCGCGGCGAGTGGGAGAAAATGATGACTTTATTAGAAACGATTCGGGAATTGCATTGAACCGGCCGGTCAAGATATGTCCCCAGTTTCAATATACAAAACCGGCTGGATTGTGGTATCCTTAAGCAGGAAAATTTGTTTGAAAGATCGGCGGTTTTATTTGTGAGAGGATCGTCATGTACCAGAAATCTCGAACGGCGTTTACCCTTATCGAACTGTTGATTGTGGTGGCCATTATCGGAATTCTTGCCGCGATTGCGGTTCCCAACTTTTTGAACGCGCAGGTGCGGGCCAAGGTCGCCCGCGTGCGCAGCGAATTGCGGTCGGTCTCCGATGCCTGTGCCCTGTATCGCAACGATCATGGCCAGTATCCCTTTCCCAAACTGAGCACGTATATCGAAAAGACCGGCGTGCATACCGATGTGAATATCGTCAAGGCGTTGTTGGAACTCACCACTCCCGTACCTTACATGAACAGCGTCGATTTTCCCGATCCCTTCTTTAAGACCGGGGACGGCAAGTGGAACGACACGGTAACAGCGTATTCCAGTTACACCTACGTCAATTTTGGGGGACGCTGGGGGAAGAACTGGTCCAAGGATCTCAATGTGGATGCGTTCGCCTTGTGCAGTTTCGGACCCGACAAGCGCGACAGCGGCGGCGTCTGGCCGGTGGTGCAGCGGGCCCAGGGAAACGCGATCTCCTGGAATGTGTTTTACGAGGGCAGCAATGGGCTGAACAGCCCGGGCGATATTGTCCGATACGGCGGCAGCCATGGATTCCCCAGCATGACCGTGGGGGGATGATGAATGGGGAGTATCTGTTTCTCTACTTAAGGGATCGTTTTTATGATTCGTACCGATCAAGGTTCGGTCGCGGGGGATATCGTTTCTCCGGATGCCGGGAACGAATCGCTTGGGAGGGTATCGAAAAAGGGAGCGATTTCGGCAGGGGCGCGACCGCGCAGGGATTGAATTTCTTCATCGCTCCCCATTGCGCGGTACATTTTAACCAGGCTGATATAGGCGTTGTTATAACCGGGATTTATTTGGATGAGTTCCTGTATAAGGCTGATTGCCTCCCGACGGCGCGAAGCCGCTGGAGATGGTACTGATCCCCGCGGGGACGTTTATGATGGGTTCGCCAGGAAACGAAAAGGATCGGAGTTTGAATGAAGGGCCACAGCATGAAGTAACCATCAGCAAACCATTCTATATGGGGAAATACGAAGTTACGCAGGCGCAATGGCAGGCGGTGATGGGGAACAATCCCTCGTATTTCAACGGGAATAATCTACCTGTAGATGGAGTATCCTGGAACGATTGCCAAGACTTTATCCAGAAGTTAAATCAGCTGGGGCAAGGAACGTTTCGCTTGCCGACGGAGGCGGAGTGGGAATACGCCTGCCGAGCGGGGACAACGACACGGTTTTATTGGGGAGACGATCCGAGTTACGCCCAGATCAAGGATTATGGGTGGTACGATGGAAATTCAGGTGGTAAGACGCATGAGGTAGGAGCGAAGTTGCCCAATAAGTTTGGCTTGTTCGACATGAGCGGGAACGTGTATGAGTTGTGCCAGGATTGGTATGGCAAATACAGTTCTGGCACTCATATTGATCCGGCAGGTGCAGTAAATGGATCACTGAGGGTTCTTCGCGGCGGCGACTGGTACTGCGTCGACTGGTACTGCCGGTCTGCGATTCGGGACTACGGCTACCCGGGCTTCAGGGGCAACGGCGTTGGGTTTCGGGTTTCCAGGACTCCGTAGCCCTATGCGCTATTACCCTTTTACCCTTTGCACTTGGGTCCTTTACACTTTTGCTTTTTGCTGCGCGAAGCGCGAAAGGATTGTCTGAATCCGGATACCCTGGATGAACAGGATACTCAGGATAGGCCGGATTCGAAATTACTCCGAAGGGGAATAAGAAAGTAGCCAGGAGAAACGCCCCTGGAAACGAGTCCCCCATCGAATCCAGCCCTGAAGGGGCGAAATAAATGGAGAAAACCGTAAGTTAAGGAATTATCAGAGAAACGTCAGTTTCTCGAAACCAATACCAATTTTGTAAGGAGGAAGGAAGTTATGAGACGAATCGCAGCATTGTGGATGGGTGTGGTGTGTGTGGCGGCTTTTGCGGGTACGGCCTTCGCGCAGGGGAACATTTTCGACGCCGATTTCACCTACCAGGACATTCTCGACTCGAAAGTCACCGTGCGGGCGGGCGCCTGGTTCCAAAACATCGACGGCGATTTCACGCTGGATTCTTCCAAGCGAGATACCAACGTCGATCTGGAAGGCGATCTGGGTCTGGGCGATAACGACGACATTTCGGTCCGCGTCGAAGCGCAACCCTGGCAGAAGCATCATATCCGCGCCGGTTACAACGGCATTGAATTCGACGGCCATTCCCGCCTGAGAAGAGCCGTACAGATCGACGGAAGAAACTATGCCGTGGGTACCAATGTTGTTTCCGACCTGCAGATGGATGCTTCCGAAATCGGGTACCGGTACGACCTGTGGCGAGGCGAGAATTTCGTGGTCGCTCCGATGTTTCAGATCAACCTGATCGATTTCGACGTTTACATTCACGATCAGCCGCAGACTCAGAAAGCGGATGAAGACCAGATCGTCCCCCTGCCGATGATCGGCCTGCACGGCGAATTCTTCCCCCATCCTCGTTTTGGGGTGTTTGGGGAAGTGAAGGGATTCACCATCGGTGATACTGCCAGCATGGTGGATCTCGAAGTGGGCGCTCAGATCAACGTGTTGAAGAATTTCAGCATTGTGGGCGGCTACCGCTATATGTATTTCGATTTCGACGTCAGCGATGTCGAAGGCGATATAACGATCGACGGCCCCTTCATCGCCGGTCAGATTCAGTTCTGATTGATTTCCTTAAAGAAATAAATCCCCCCTGGCGTTCGAACGCCAGGGGGGATTTTAATGGTAGAGAGTAGGGATTTATTGATCCAAGAGTGATTTTTTTCATCCCAGTTCCATTCCCGTTTCGAAAAAGCCGGAAACGAAGATTTTTTCGGAGACGGGGCAGGGAAATTGCTGCCCATCCTTTCGAGAACCGCTCCAGTGCCGCTTCAATTTGAGTAGATGTGTTTCCGTGTGCTCATTCAAGTAGAGTGTGGATGAAGTGAAGCGAATACGAGTATAATTTTCTTGAATGAGCGCTAGATTATCGTTAACGATCTTATTGACCTTCCCGCCTCAATGCCTTATGATCGATGGCCAGGGAACAATCGTACGCTCCGTTTCGACCAAACGGATAAACCATAGAGAATGGGGATTATACTATGAGCACAGAAAACCGGCGAAATTTCTTAAAAACAACAGCAGGTGCTACACTGGCATTGAACCTCCTGATCCGCAACCGGTCATATAGCGCCAACGACCTGATCAACGTAGCTGTTATCGGCGTCAACGGCCGGGGAAAAGATCATATCTCGGGTTACGAGGAAGAATCCAAGGGCGGTCAGGTGGTCGCGTTATGCGATATCGATGAGAACGTTCTCAACAAACGGGCGGAGGATTTCAAGAAAAAATACAATCGCGATGTCAAGAAATTCGTCGATTATCGCGAAGTATTGAAAGATCCCGAAATCGACGCCGTATCCATCGCCACACCCAACCATTGGCATTCGCTGCAAGGTATCTGGGCCTGCGAAGCGGGAAAAGACGCCTACATCGAAAAGCCGCTGTCTCACAATATTCACGAAGGCCGCCTGCTGGTAAAAGCTGCCCGCAAATACGGCCGTATCGTTCAGCACGGAACCCAGATCCGTAGCAGTAAAGCTATTCAGGAAGCCATGAAGATGCTCCACGAGGGCATCATCGGCGACGTTTATTACGCCAAGGGAACCTGCTATAAATGGCGCGAATCCATCGGGGTTGCTCCCCGCGGAGAGACGGTGCCCCAGGGCGTTCACTACGATCTGTGGCTGGGACCCGCCCCGGAACGCGAATACACCAGCAACCGCCTGCACTACAAATGGCATTGTCACTGGGATTACGGCAACGGCGACATCGGCAATCAGGGCGTCCATCAATTCGACGTGGCGCGCTGGGGACTCGGCGTCGGATTGCCTAAACAAACCAGTTGCATCGGCGGCCATTTCATGTTCGAAGACGACCAGGAAACCCCCAACAGCATGGTCGCCACGTACAAATACCCCGATGAAAACAAGATGATGGTTTTCGAAGTGCGTCATTGGATGACCAATCCCGAACTGGGCGGGCGGGCAGGCGGGAACGTCGTCGGCAATCTCTTCCTCGGTTCCAAAGGTTGGATGATCTGCCCCAGTTACACCAGTTACCAGGTCTTCCTCGGTAAAAACGGCGATCCAGGTCCTGCCCGCAACGAAGGCGGCAGCCCTTTCCAGAATTTCCTCGACTGCATCAAGAGCCGCAAGGTGGAAGAACTCAACGCGGATGTCGAAGAGGGGCATCTCTCCTCCGCGCTGTGCCATCTGGCCAACGCGGCCTATCGCACCCAGCGGGTGGTCAATCTCGACCCGGCGACCGAACAGGTCATCGGTGATAAGGAAGCCGCCGACATTCTGGCCGATCAGGATCGCAAGTATCGTAAACCCTTCGAACTGCCGGAAATATAACCATACGGCCGTTCGAATTCCGGCGAATATCCACCGGAAACTGATCCACAAATCCCCTCCGGGAGAGGGTTAGGGTGAGGGGCAGCATAGAAACCACTTGCGGGCGGGGACGCCCGCGCTCCTAGTTCCC
>CAZFOX010000143.1:0-9617 GCA_964520565.1 uncultured bacterium
GACCGGTCTGATGGAAGCGATGGGTTTTTCCGATATCAATGGTTACGGAAAGATTGGTGAACAATCGTTTCAGGATGGCAGTTTTGAAATCGTAGTGGCTAATGAATCGGGGAAAGTTACAAATATCGTTGAAGTACCAGTGAAGGCGGATCCTTCTTGGAACGGTGGATTGTTTTCGTTAAACGATATTGTGGCCCAAATCAATCGTTCCTCCGGAGAATTCGGCGCGCCGTTGTTTGCTTCGATCGTTCCCGATCCATCCGATCCCTCAAAAAATCAATTACAGATCGAATCGGAAACCGGTTACGAATTTACATTTCGCAGCGACGACAGTCTTCTTTTGGCTGCATTGGGTTTTGTTAACGGACCGGTTTTGCATGGAAGCGGAGATAATCCCCTGTTAGGTGCCTCCGGAACGGTGGCAGTCGGCGATTCGATTGGCGGGGTAGTTCGTGCCCGGTTACTTGACGATGGACAGATCGAGATTTCCACTTCGTCAAAGGAACAATTGACTTTTATGGGAGACGACAGCCATTTTCTGGCAGCGTCCGGAATCAATACGCTCTTTTGGGGAAGCAGTGCTCTTTCCATGCAGGTCAATAAAGACATCGTAGAAAACAATAATTATCTGGCGGCGTCCGGGAATGGTACGATCGGCGATAACGCAGCGGCTTTGGCGATGGCGGAACTTCAGGATGAGGCCGTTATTAAAAAAATGACCTTGAACGAATACTATCGTTCCATCGTTGCCAGTCTGGGGAATCAGGCCAGCCGCGCCAGACAACTATTGCAAAGTAATGAAGACATCTTGCGGGAACTGGAAACCATGCGCGAGCAGGATTCAGGCGTGTCACTGGATGAAGAATCGATCAATCTCATTCGGTATCAGCAGGCTTTTCAGGCCTCGGCGCGTTTTATCTCCACCATCGATAATTTAATCGATGTGATCATTAATCAGATCGGTGCGTAATTCATACCAGACTATGGCAGGCAGGTTATTATGGTTCGCATCACTCAAAATCTCCTGAACGAACGTACGCTGTTCAATCTACAACGTAATATACAACGTCTTGCCAAAATGCAGGATGTGATCTCGACCGGGCGTTCCATCAATCAACCGGTAGACGATCCCGTAGGATTCCCGGTGGCGTTGAGTTTGCGATCGACTATTCAGCAAGGCCGGTGTTTCCAGCGCAATGTGGATGCCGCAAGGGGAAACTTGGAGCTTACGGAAACCACCATGAATAGTCTCACCGAGACGTTACAGACCGTGCGCGAACTGGCCGTGCAGGGGGCCAACAATCTGGACACCAATGCGCGGATTTCGCTTTCCGAACAGGTGAAGGAGTTATACGGCCATATTTTCGATCTCGCCAATACGAATTATAAAGGCCAGTCGTTATTTGGCGGGAGTGCAACCAAGGGTAAGGCTTTTGCAACCAAAAACGATGCCGTGTTGTATAATGGCGACGACTTTCAGCGGGATGTATTGATCGGAAAGCAGACGCGGATTACCTCCAATCTGAACGGACTAGATACATTTCTTCATACACCCAATCAGATTACCGGGTCGGTGAGCGTTGCCGATACAAAGGCTCCGCTTTCCGAACAAATACGGCAGGTGAATCCCAATTTTCCCAATTTACCGCCTATACCCGGTAAACCGCTAAGTTCCACGGTCGATCCTTCTCCGAATCCAAGCAATTATCCCACTGAAACGCCCAATAAATATGCCACGTTTCAGATTTATGGAACCGAAGTGCGCATCGATTTAACCACCGATTCGTTGGAAGATTTGGTGAACCGAATCAATGCTACCGTGGAAGATGTGGAAGCGAGTATCGATAGCCAGAACCGGCTTGTCATCAGTTCTCGCCGGTCGGACGATCTCGAATTGCAGGATGGTACACGGCCCATCGGTTTTGAACCCGATCCGCCGTATGGTTTAAACCTTCTCAGCGCGTTGGGTATGCATCGTCAGATCGATGGTTCTCGATCGCTCAACCGCGGCTACCCGGCTTCCAATCCCCTTCTGGATGGAACGGCCGTACCGGCTCCCGCTCGGTCTGCCGTTCGCGTTCAAAACGATTCGTTTCTTTTTGCATCGGCGAACACTGGTCCGGATGGTACACCAGCCATACCCTTTGGGGATAATCTGGCGTTGACCAATATCGGTGCCGATGGCAACGACGCCTATCTCGCCAATGGCAATCCGGAATTCCTGACCGGCCTGGAAGCCCTGCGCGTGACCATTAACGAAGAGGTTATTGATATCGATTTGCGGGGATTGACCCAGGGATACGATTTCGATGGAACGCCGGGCAATGAAGATGACGTTCCCGGTTCAACCTTGGGCGATCTATTAGAATTGATCAACAATCATCCCCGTCTGAAAGGACGGGCTACTGCTTATATTAACCAAGATGGAACCGGAATTGGCCTGTCAGCCGTTTCGAGTACGGATACGTTCAAGGTGGAAGACGTACGGCGCTTGTTTGGGCGGGATATCACGCAGAAAGTCGTCATTGATCCAGTAACCAATGCTATGACTGTGACGAAAACAGGCACATTGGAAATGGATACCAAACTGGACGATCTGCCCGGGGCCTTGGTCAATCCTGCAACCGGAAGTTTGGGAATCCGCCGGGACGTTCCTCCCGATGCCGCGGCAGAGCCTAACCTGAACCGGGGATTGATCACAATCAGTAACGATGGCGAAAACGCCGCTGTCGATCTTCGGGAGGCAGAAACCATTGGTGATGTGATTCGCGCTATCAACAACTCCAAGGTTGGCGTCGAAGCGCGGATCAACGAGACGGGAACTGGCATCGATATCGTTTCGCTAAAACCCGGTAAAGGGGAACTGAGTGTGGTGGATATGTTCGAAGGCACTACCGCGTGCGACCTAGGCTTGTTCCGGACACCCACACCGGTACGGATTCAATCGATTCCCGGACTGGCGGCAACCGATTCGCTGGCTGCCCGTTTTCCCACAGCGTCGAGCGGCTCCTTCCAGATTGAAGTGCGCGATGGAGCAGGTGCGGTTCTCGATACCTATACCATCGATGTGGATACCACGGTTCCCGATGGGGACACCATTGCTTCTCTCGTTAAGAAGATCGACGGCGCCGATGGGAAGAGCGGCCCCGGAGGCGGATTGATTTCCGCGGTTGTGAGTGGCGGAGTGCTCAATATCGTCAGCAATTATAACGGTCATACGATTTCAATCGATTCTGCCCTGGATACAACCGGAACGAACGCGGCGACCCGGTTGACCAATTTAATGGGGATTAATGAGTATACGTACATCCGCGAAGTGGATACACCCGCGATGGTTCCCTATGAAAGTAAACAGAACACGGCCTCGATTCTGGGCGTTAGTCAAGAGGGGACTGTGAATGAGATCGAAGGCAAGAATATCTTTCAAACCGTAAAACTTCTGGAACGGGGACTGCGTGAAGACGACACGGAAGCAATCAAGCAGGCGTTGGAAAATCTTGATATCGATCTGGAAGCGATTCTGAACAAGCGGACGATGGTAGGTGCGCGTCTCAACCGACTTAGCGCCACGGAAGTTAACCTTCAGGATGGCGAGGATTTCATGCGCCAGGAACTATCGGGTATCGAAGACGCCGATCTGGCGGAAGCGATATCCGACCTGACTCTCACTCAAAATGCGTTCAATGCGGCCTTGCAGGCGACTTCGCGGGTGATTCAACAATCGTTGTTGGATTTTCTGAGCTAGAACCGGTTTTTCTTGAAAGCAAAAAGTCCGGCGAGAGCGTTCACGCCGGACTCGGTCTTTCGGGGGTTCGTTACATCATCCCCATTGCCAACTGGCGGGACATCATCATGGCCTCTTCCGCTTCGGGGATCATGCCTTTCTTGACGAAAATGCGGGAGAGATTGGTATACATCAGCGGCTCGCGGGGATCCAGTTCCGCCGCTTTTTTCCCTGCTTCCAGGGCTTTATCCCAATCGCCCAACCGTTGGTAGGACATGGAGACGGCCATGTGGATTTCACCGTCTTCTGGATCTTCCTGCAAGGCTTTGCCATACTCCTCAATCGCTTCCACAAATTTGCCCTGGCCGAAGTAATCGAGTCCCTGGTTGTAATGATCCTGCTTGGCGCTCATTGCTCGCTCCTGAAAGATGAAAGATAGAAAACAGTGTAGCACGGATACGCCGAACCGCCAGCGGGAGAAGGATTTTGAGGTTGGATTACAACACTTCGTCCTGTTTTGAGGTGATTCGAAACAGAGTGTGGTTCTGGATTCCGGTGGTTTAAATTAGTGGAAAATAATCATATCGTTCTTCGCGATTCGTTATAAATGGCCGATACTTTATTTTTCAATTCAAAGTAACTTACGTGCTGGGTTATATTTTTGAGCGATTTCAGAGTAATAGAATGCTGGCTTCGCGTTCTTGAATCCAGGATTTTCGTCGGTAGAACATAGAATTGCCATTGATTGCCATTGAGAGGATCGATTGTCATTTAACCGTATAAAGAGAAGAAATGCGAATAGATTATTACGACCTTTCTAGGATAAAAAATAAGGATTTCTCTATAATCTGGTAAACAGATATTCATTTTTTTACTACCATTCGTTGCTTAATTTTTACATCCTTCCATTCTTTCTCCTTCCCATCCGGCCAGCGCACCCAAAGGCGCGTGACTTTGTCTGCGGAGCCGAGGCCGAAATGGAGAGTAGCGCTGTTTTGTGAGAGGAAGCTGGCGCTGGAGTAGAGTTCCGCCAGTTGTTTCTGGCCGCCGGTTTCCACGATCAGGCGCGCGCCGTAGGCGGGCATCCCCCGTTCGTCCTGGATGGTTATTTGAATCCAGTTCCCGACCGGGCTCCGGTTTTCCAGAAAGAAGGGCGAACCATCCAGATTGTTGATTACGATGTCGAGATCGCCGTCGCGATCGAAATCCGCCGCCGCGCTTCCGCGTGAGACGCCTTTCAGCAAACTGGCGGGACCTATTTTATCTGTGACATTGACAAAATGCCCTTGCCCTTCATTTTGGAAAAGGGCGCTTTGCTGGGCGTATCCGTCCAAGGAAGGGATGGTATCCGCTTTGGGGTAGACATGACCGGCGGAGACATGCATATCTGGCCAGGAATCGTTGTTGAAATCTTCGATCAACATGCCGAAACTGACCATCGGCATGGTTCCCTGACCGACGCCATGCACGAAGGTGGCGTCGGTAAACTGCATGTTCCTCTCGTTACGGTAGAGGATGTTGTATTCCTTGTGATAGTTGGCGACCGTGATATCCAGATCAAGATCGCCATCGATATCGCGGATGGCAACTCCCATACCGCCTTGTTCTTTGCCGGCATCGCTGAGTCCCGCCGCCGCCAGCAGTGCGACATCTTCAAAAACGCCTTGGCCGTTATTCTGGTAGAGATTATTCCCGGTTGTATCGTTGGCCACATAGATATCGAGATCGTTGTCGTTATCCAGATCGCTGAAATGCACAGTGAAGGCACGTCCCGTGGCGAAGGAGTTGATTCCCCGCTGCCGGGTTTCATCGCGGAATGTACCATCGCCGTTATTGATGAATAGATTGTCGTCGGCGGGTTGAAACGACGAGGGCCCAATGAACATCATCTCGCCCATATAGCGGGCGTAGGTTCCCATCGCATCGGCGATTTCCGGTGTGAATTTAGCGTACTGGCCTACGTATAAATCGAGGAAACCATCTCCGGTAATATCGGCGAAAGCCGCACCCGTACTCCAACCGGTGTTCTGCGCTCCTCCAGCATTTTCCAACGCAGTGAATTTTCCTTTTCCGTCGTTAAGGTAGAGTTGGTTGGGGCCATAATTGGTCAGGTAGCAATCCAGATCTCCGTCGTTATCCACATCGGCGAAATAAGCGCCAGTTCCAAAACCGGTGTCGCCCAGGCCGCTTTCTTCCGTGGCGTTACGGAAAGTCCCATCACCCTTGTTGAGAAAGAGATGATTGCGGGGCGGGGGATCGATCACCTTACCTTTCAAAAATGCCCCGTTTACCAGGTAGATGTCATCCCAGCCGTCGATGTTGACATCGGCGACGGCGACGCCCGCGCCTTTGGCCTCGACGATATAATCTTTCTGAGGCGAACCGTTGATCTGAATAAAATCGATACCCCGTTCCTTGGCGTTTTCGACGAAGGAAAATTGGGCGTATGCCGGGATAGCCGGTAATATTAAAATCATCACTCTCGCCATGAGGGAAAACGATGACATTATTTCACTCCCGTTCCATCAGGAATTTTGCTTAGAGCCGCCTGGTAGTTATTGTTTACGCGCGGATCTTTGCTTCCCAGATCGATGGATTTTTTGAATGCATTCGTTGCAGCAGAATAATTCTTTTCGAACATATAACTGACGCCGAGGTTGTTGTAATGTTCGGGATTTTGGGAATCGAAATCGATGGCTTGCAATAAATAACGCCGTGCCGTTTCGGTTTCCTTCAACTGGAGATACAGTACGCCAATATATCCGTAGAGGGAATGCCGTTGGGGATCGAGTTCCAGGGCTCTTTCAAAGGCATCGATGGCTTTGCGGGGATCGCGGTTTCGCCAATAATGACCGGCCAGCTGCAGCCAATTGTCGATCTCATTCGGATTCCGCCGCACGGAACGCAAGAGAAGCGTTTCCTTATTTTGAATTTCTTTTCGTTGTTGGTATTGTTTCAAAGCGGATTGAGATTCATCGCGTTTGCCTAATTTGGCCAACGCCTGTCCCAGGAGGCGGTAGGATTCGGGTTCTTCCGGTCTTATCTTGATAGCGCTCTGCAATTCACGAACGGCATCATCATTTTTATCTTGTTTCCCAAGGACGCTTGCTAGACCGAAATGTCCTTCAAATGCATCCGGGACATTTTGGCACAAGTCTTCGTAGGTAATCCGAGCATCCTCCAGCCGTTCCAACGAAATCTGCAGTTGTGCCAAATGATCTTGCGGGCGCACGTATTTTGGATCGGCCTGGATCGCCGCTTTGTAATGGCGTTCCGCTGTTGGGAAATCGTTAGCGATTTTGTGATAATAGACGCCCAGCATGGTCTGTGCTTCGGCATGGGCGGGATCGATCTCAACGGCTTTGAGGAGGGTATCGCGCGCTTCGGACAGCCGTTCCAAGCCGATGAGTTGGCGGGCAATTCCTGTGTATAAATCAGAGTTATGAGTATCCCCTTCCATCGCCTTTTGATACCAGGAAAGCGCTTCAGTATAAAGATAACGTTTCTCGGCCCATTGCGCTTTGGCAATGTATTCCTTCTGTGCTGGAGGCGATGTATTGTCTTCCGGCCACGCGGAGAAAAGTAACAGTATTACCAAAATCAATGAACCCATTATCTGATGCGGCATGAAATTCTCTCGACTTCCTGTCTCTTTTCTAGTGGACTATTATTACATTTCATTGAATCCAGTAAGGTTGTATAACATACTTTATCAAAAAAAAACCTCTTTGCCGAGTCCGCTTGTTGGAGTGTGGTTTATCGGCAAAGAGGCTTTGTTCTATTTGTACTATTCTCAGATTTTCCGTTGGCTTGCGGGCAAGATAGCCTTGCGAAGGCGGATCGATTTGGGTGTGACCTCCACCAGTTCGTCTTCGCGGATGAATTCGATGGCTCTTTCCAGGGTCATAGGAGTTACGGGAGTGAGCATGACGTTGTCGTCGCGTCCTGCCGCACGCATGTTGGTCAGTTTTTTACCTTTACAGGGATTGACGTTCATATCCTGGCTGCGGCTGTTTTCTCCGATAATCAAGCCTTCATAAATCGGCATGTTGGGCGTGATAAATAAATCGCCCCGGGCTTCCAGGTTGAAGAGTGCGTAGGCAACCGCTTCGCCCGGGCGGTCGGCGACCAGAGAGCCTGTAAGGCGGGTGGGGAATTCACCGCGGAATTCCTCATATCCCTGAAGGTAAGAATTCAGTATGCCGGTTCCTTTGGTATCGGTGAGAAATTCGTTGCGATAACCGATTAGGCCACGTGAAGGGATGGAAAACTCCATGCGAACCCGCCCCGAACCTTTGTTGACCAGATTGATCATGCGTCCTTTGCGCATGGAGAGTTTTTCGGTGACGATTCCAACGAAGGGTTCGTCACAATCCACAAACAGGTGTTCAATCGGTTCCAGGATTTTCCCGCCTTCTTCTTTATAGATGACATGCGGGCGTCCTACACTCAATTCGAAACCTTCGCGGCGCAGCGTTTCGATCAGAATAACCATCTGAAATTCGCCCCGGCCTTTTACGAGAAAAACATTGGCGTCATCAGTATCTTCCACCTGAAGGGCGACATTGCTTAATGTTTCCTTGTAAAGACGTTCCCGGATTTTTGTGGACTGAACATATTTTCCTTCTTTTCCGGCCATCGGTGAGGTATTGACGCCGAATTTCATCGATACGGTGGGTTCATCGACCACGATACGTTTCAAGGCCTTGGGATCTTCCTGAGTGCAGATCGTATCGCCGATACAGACATTTTCGATGCCAGCCAAAATGGCAATATCGCCCGGTTCCACTTCCTCCACTTCCTTAAGGTTGATGCCTTCATAGACTTTGAGGTTGGTGACTCGAAGAGGAATGGATTCGCCTTCCTTGCCCAGACAGATGAGATTATCTTTGCAGTGAGCGGTTCCATTGGTGATTCGTCCGATGGCCAGGCGTCCCAGGTAGTCGGAATAATCCAGATCGGAAACCAACATCTGGAAAGGTTCATGGGGATCGTAAACGGGAGCAGGAATTTCATCGAGAATCGCTTGAAAGAGGGGGGTTAAATCGCGTCCAGGTTCCTGGAGGGAGTGAGAGGCAATTCCTTCTCGTCCAACGGTATAGAGAATAGGGAATTCAATCTGTTCCTCGCTGGCGTCCAGGTCGATGAACAAGTCGTAGATTTCGTTCAATACTTCCTGGGGACGGGCGTCTTTGCGGTCGATCTTGTTGATGGCAACGATAATTTTCAGGTTGTTTTTTAAGGCTTTTTGTAAAACGAAGCGCGTCTGGGGCAGAGGGCCTTCGGAAGCGTCTACCAGAAGAATGGCGCCGTCGACCATCATCAAGGCGCGTTCCACTTCGCCGCCGAAGTCGGCATGGCCGGGAGTATCCAGGATATTGATTTTAGTTCCTCTCCAGGTCACCGAACAGTTCTTGGCGGCGATTGTGATACCGCGTTCGCGTTCCAAGTCCATGCAATCCATAATCCGTTCATCGACTGCTTGGTTGGCGCGGAACGCCCCGCTTTGCTTGAACATGAAATCCACCAGCGTGGTTTTGCCGTGGTCGACGTGAGCGATGATGGCTATATTTCGCAAATTCGAATTGACAGCCAGAGTTTTCATGGTATCCATACTCTCGGAATACAGGCATTCAGTATACATATTGTACGCACAAAAACCCCCGCCCACAGGCGGGGGTTTCCTTTCTACGATTTTATCGTGTTCAAATTGTAATTGATTCTAAAAAAACGACAAGCGAGTCAAGTCGTTCTAACCAAGAAGAAACAAGGTTGACAACCAAGCGATCGGGTTATGGTATAGTATATTGTACATCATCTGGGAATCGGATTGTCATTAGATTGCTTCGCTACGCTCGCAATGACATTACGGTACGTTTGTGTCATTGCGAAC
>CAZFOX010000144.1:0-9612 GCA_964520565.1 uncultured bacterium
CGGGCGGGGGGGAGATAAGCGGGTCAGGGCGCTCCCTCACCCTTCACCTGCGACAGCAGGCCAAGGTCGGTTTTCAACCGCTGGTACTTATGAACCAGATCGAGCCAGGATTGCTCCAACCTGGAACAATCCTCCAGGCATTTGATCTTTTCGTTGTGCTTCTCCTGTTCGAGGATGGATTTGCTTGAGAGCAGTGAGTTGCGCATACCGTCCACCCCGGAATTGTATCCCGGCGACCAACGAGCCAAGTGAGACAGATATCGCTCGATGGATTCAATCCGGTCGTCGATTTCATCGGTGCGTTTGCGCGTCAGAAGCAGTCGTTGATCATGGGTGCTGGAAGCGACAATCATCTGTTGGACGACGTGTTCGATATCGCTTTCCAGTTCATTGAAGACTTCATGGGGAATGATGGTTTCAGAATGCGCTTGGCTAATTTTGGGAAATCGCTCGAAGAGCGTATGCTCCAAGTCGACCGGGGGGATATCGCTTACAATCGTTGTCGCAGGCATTGCATGTCTCGTGATGGAGATGTGATGCCTGCGTAATGGCTTCGTAATGGGCGCGTCGAGCATGTTGTTTCTTGGGTGGGAAAATATAAAAACGGTATTCTCTATTTTGTTTCATCATTTGACGGAACAAAACGCCCATAGCCGATAGCGGTTTTTGCACCGGCACCGATCCATTGTAACGCATTTTTTAACCATGTAATAACTTTTTCGATATCCTTTTTATCCTCCGGTTTGCGAGGTGCAAGAGCAAATTGAAATTCAAAGCCTTCGGCCACGACAAGAAATGGAATCGGTGTGGGATTATGCCAATCACCGGGGATATCTCCGTTTTGATAATATGGGCTGTAATGAGGTGTCATAACATCGGCTTCCAGTGTTACAGGTTTTATCGGCAATGCATCGAAGAAGATCACGCTGCCAGTCGATTTGGCCGTATCTCGTAGTCCAAAAATAGAGTTGATATCCTCCGGTTTCACATCATCGGCGAACTGCTTCACCCACGCGCGAACCATGCCTTTGACGCTCGAACCGGGAAGATAGGGGACTCCCAGTGTATGATGCCAGGTGAATCCGTTTTCTATCGGATGTTCGCGTCCCAGCCCCGTAACAAAACGGCTTTCGGTTTTGTAAATAATAAATTTCCCTTTCAATGCTGTAACTAACTTTTCACGACGATCTATATATTCTTTAATCAGTTTTTTTATCCGGGGATCGGATGATTTTTTTATTGAATTGATCCAGGAGAGTTTTTGTTCTGAATCAATTTTACATTCTTCCCAATTATTTACCTCCTTCCACGTATTACAATACTTATCATACCATAATCCTAAATTGGAATCATTTTTGCATTCCGGTTGATTTCCTTCAATTTTATAAATAGGAAGAGAAAATCCATTCATTCACGCTCTCCTTTCGGTAGATAGGCTTGGGCGAATTTTTTTAGCCAATCTAAATACGCCAAGGCTTCTACTTGGGCGTGTAGATAAACATCTTGATTGTTGTTAACTATCGCTGTAATGAGATCTCTACATTCTTGATTGCCACCTTCTGTACCGTTATATTTGGGGAAAATATTATCAACGCTAAAAAGCCAATCCTGACAATGATCGTACAAAAGCCGATAGGCTTTCTCGCGCGCTTTTTCGCCTTGGGAACGGGAAAGAACCGTGGCGAATGCCTGACCGAGTCCGTTCATGACTATCATTGCTGGTAACGCTTCCACGTAACTACGATAATTTTCCCCAATTTCCCGATCGCCGTATTTGAGTGCATCAATTTTTGGAAGAGCATCCTGCGCCCGTCTTTGTTCGAGGGTTTGATAATTGTCACTCATGATTATTCCCCATTCACGACTTGTATGGCAAACCAGCCCTGTCCGACGGTCTCGTTTCCACCGGCTTGCAAGTACGGATTATTCTTGAAGATTTCATGGATTTTCGATAATGCGTTGTCGTTTCGTTCAAGCAACAGGCAATAAAATAGACTTTCGGGGGGAATAGTTTCTTCATACCAAAGATTCTTACTTGTTTTATTATTTTCATCCAACACATTCCGCGCGTTGATCGCCAATCCATAACGGGCGAACCAGGAGAAATTAGCATCGTTTATAACAACGAGTTGATCAGGCAATCGGTTTTTTACGCTTTCGTGTTTGATAAGAGGTTTAATTATTTCGATAAGATTAGTAGGAAGGTCTCCCTGATGCGTGAATTCTCGCTCTTCAAGAAATAGCGTCTCGTTTCTTTTACCCAAATATTGATGCTCTATTACATCGGTAATAACTTTATCAACCGATAATTCGCCGCGTTGCCGATCGCGCATATATCGTTCGATTATATAAGGACATGTAATCCATTTGAAATGTGATGTCAGGCAACGAACTGGCAACAACAACAAACGGGCATCGGACACGAGAATCGATCCCGCTTTTTCCTGTTCACCAAAAAGAGTCTTATATTCTTCTTCTCAAGAGTGCGAAGTTCTCAAGCATTTGACATTTAAGTATAGTAAAAACAAATACTTGAGATGTTTCATGTGATATGGTTCAACGTTTGTGTAACTATCTGAATTATCAAGATTTACAAATTTATGTCAGTAGAACTTCGCACTCGTCAGTCTTCTTCATACTTATCTAATTTTCTTGCTTGATCGTTCAAAGCGCCTTTCATGCTCGATCCGACGATCACCGGATAATCGGTGGTGGCTTCGCGGGCGACGGGTAAATCAACAAATCCGGTGGTCTGCCCGGAACCGGGGTGGATGTATGTTTCCGCCAACATGCCTAGAATCATGGATTTCATGGCTTCTCTCCTTGATGTTGCGGCCAAACGCCAAGTACGATCTGGCCGAAGCCGAACTTGGTTTTCTCTCCAATTTTCTTGCCATGCATTCCCAGGATGTGGTCAACTTCTTCAGGACTTGCTTTATCCTCAATCTTTAGGAACCACATTGAACCTGCCGGGAGAAAGGGCGTTAATGGAAGAGGTTTTGTATCCAGCGAATTCCATCCGCCGAAGCGGATCGGTTTACCGACACAGGCAGAAACGATCTTGGTTCCCGGCATATTGGGGAATGGTTCTTCCGGTTGTGGATGCGGTAACACGACGTTTTTATCGGTTTGAAGCAATAGCGGCGTCAATAAGGTGACGGTCAATTTTTTCGTGTTTTTGATCGCATCGCATGGCGCTGCGGGCAAGGAAAGGGTATCAATAGTACGCAGGCAGGCGGTACGCGACTCGCCGCCAAATGGGATCAAATCGGGCAGCGTCCAATCCTCCGGAATTCCCTCCACCTCCATAGCTAGTTCCACATCTTTCAGCATGCGAACGTACTGGGGAGAATAGAGGTGTCCTTCTACGGGAGAATGAGTTATAGGATCGCGTTCCAAACCTACTCTCGACTCCATCCTCCATAAGTCACTTGTAGGAATGCAATCCGTCGGTGAAGGAAGGTTACCTGTAAGAATTTTTTGTAATCCATCACAGGTAATCCACAGATTCTCGCCCTGCTTCAATTTTTTATTAGGAGGTGATTGTTTTAATATCTCTACAAATAGCGCTTTACCGAGATCGCATTGATATTTATTGTCTTCTTTGGGCGTAAGAAACGTCCACGGTTTCCATTCTACTTCTTTTCCATTCGTGTTGCATTCACCCAGATATCCCATCACGTGCAAGGGTATGGGGAACACATATTGAATTTTTGGGGTCGATTGAGATGATACGTTTGGTTGGGGAATTTTAACTAAATAGGGTCCATAAAAACATAGTTTACCAATATCATCAAAATTAGTGCCAAGAATTGGATTGATACTGGGATCCCATTTACCATGCCCATCCCATCCTTGTCTCCTGGCCAACGCGGCGCGTATCGCGCCAATCACGGTATAGGCCGCAGGTGGAAATTGGCTGGGGGCGTCGGCTTGGTTGGTTTCACCTTGATTAAATGGACGGCCGTCGCGGAAGAACCAGGCGTCCAATGGGCTGAAAGCTAAAGCGCGCTTCGTCATTCCGACACCTCCTTCCCTTCGTTGGCCAGGAAGCGAACCAGGAGAGGGCCGTCAATGCCGAGTACCTTATCATCGACCAGCAATTTCGGCTCGTTCTTGTCATCCGGTACTCGCCGCGCGCGATAACATGTTTTTAGCAGGAGATCGATATTTTCTTCAGCGCAGAGTAACAATTCTTCGCTCGACCGTTGATCCCCGCCCCGCTGCCGGGTACGTATCCACTCCGCAACAAGAATTTTCTGAGCGTCAAGATCCTTCACCAACGGCCCGAATTCTCCCGGTTTCATTGGATCATCATTGGTCAGAAGAGCAAACTGATCGCGGATGTTGTAAAAGAAACTCGAGGAAAATTCACCCTTTCGCTCACTGGTTCCCCGATCTTCTCCCTGGAATTTTTCTACAAGTTTCATGAGGACGTCATGCGGTTGAATGTGATCCCAGGGGGCGCTCCATTCGCAGGTGATTCCGCTCGGTTTGAAAACTCGAACGCTAAGGCTATCACGTCCCGTCCGGTTCTTGGCAATTTTTTCCAGTAATTCGTGACCGAGATCAAGCACTTGCCGCAGGGGAACGTGATAGTGGGCGTACATGATGGCGGCAGAGATGGTGGCACGGGGTACGATGCTTTTACTACAAAACATATCAAAACTGGTTTGATAACAGTCGCGCAAGGTTATGGCGCACGAGAGGGCATGACGCATGGGCAGCAATGCCATCACATCGTCGCCGCCGGCATAGACGGGAACGCCGTCATGATCGCGAACAACACGCGCAACCTCTTTTGCGAAATGAGCTAACGCTTGGCTAACCGTCTGTTCTCCTGTTTTACTTTCATCTCGCGCCTGGCGCAATATCGCGCCCATAGAGTCGCCATCCATCAGAAGAACGGCGTAAAAAGGAGAAGGTTTATCCTCAATCTTTTCATACAGATTTTTCAGTTCTTTCAATAATTTTTCGCGGCTTTCCTCGTCTCCCCAAAATTTTTTCTCCAAAGGAGTCGCTTTCGGATTGGCTAGCGCATGATAGTGAAAGAAATTTCCATCCAACTTAAAAAGATTGCCCGTCTCTTTTTTGTTTGGATGCTCGATCAGGCATTTGATATTTGAATGGCGTTCGCCCAATGAATGTTCTGCCACTTCTCGAATAGCCTTCGCGTAGCCATTACCTTCAGCAGGAAATTTACAAGCCAATTGATTTAACCAGGGAATAGCGGCGATATATGGTGTGGACGGCCAATTGACCGCTTCACGATTAATGAGTTTCGGATACAAGCGCTTGATTAAGGCGATTGCGCAAAGCCGCTCGTTTTCATCAAAATCTAACAAACCGATACCATTTTGACTGCGAAGAGTATCCCAGAAATCGTCTTGCTTTTTTCGATCAAGCGCCCGAATATACCCGGAGAGTTCCTGCCAATCGCCCATCAACGTGCAGTGATCGCCGGGTTCCACGGTGGCGGGAGTGGTGCGCCAGTTCTTGCGTTGGTCCAATGCTGCGTCTTCTTCGCTGACGATCCAGTTGATCTCCCAGAAGTTCTCGATCTGGCGATCCCAGATTTTGAGTGTGTTTTGATTCTGACTCACACAAGCTATTACATATTTATCTCGTACTTTTTTGGCGATGACTCGCCAACAATCCATCACAGCTTTGACGGCTTGTTGCGCCACATTCGATAAATCGTTGGAGGTTCCTGCGTGCGTAGCGATAAATCGGTTGGGAACATTCCCCATAAGGGGAGCAAAATCATCTACAGATTTTGTTGGATCAGTTCCTTTGGTGCGATAGGGGATGATTATCTCTCCTCCTAAATCCTCTACTGTTTTAATAGCCTCGTTGGACAAAAGAGAAAGCAGATACGAACTGGCCCACAGATCGCGGGTGCGGCGCGATTGATTGACGAACCCTTGCACGGGGCCGATGGTGAAATAAAGGCGCTCGTCAGTCATGATGAGACACCTCGATGACATCGGTGAATTCAACGCTGTTTTTCAACAAATCGATAAAATCATGGATAGGTTGCCAGCCTGGTATCGTTAGATCGTCATATAACTTTTGCCGTTTTCTTTTCTGATTCGGTGGTATCTTTCTTCTATCACTGCTTGTATCTTTAATTGTAAGTTTTTCATTATCCGGCAAGAATTTCGATGGAAGGAATAGAATGATTCCTATCGGGTGTTTATCTATTGTATGTATATGAAATAATAGTGGACTAGCCCTTCGAGTTTGTTTATTAGGAATAACATCGGCTTTCACATTAAGATCACGTTTAGAAAGACTGCGAAAGAAGTAATTATGAGGTAGGCCAAAAACCGCGCGTTTGAGCGTTTCAGAAGGCTTTGCCCCATTTGATAGATAATCGAATACCAAATCATGATCAGTTTGAAAATTATTTTTATAATTTCTAAAATCGCGAAATTTTTGATTGATTATTTCCAATAAACCAATCGCTGAATCAGATCGATTTCCTTCTAAAAGAAGAAAGCGACTCTCTGCACAAAATGCGGAATAAGAAGGTTCGCCTTGCATCTGCATCGTTTTACTTCCAATCAATGTTACTATTGAATCCTTCAATTCATTGATATTTTGGGGCGGCGCCCAACTAGTAACTCCTCCAGACAGCGAAGAGAGAGTGAGTGAGCCAAATCCACGGCGAGAACGCGCTCCCAATCCTCCAAACATACCTAAAGAAATTAACGCGCGTTCAACTAATTGCAGTTGTTTACGGTTTAGTTTCTCTTCAAGATAACCTATTTCAATTACAAATTGATTATTATTTTTCATAGCAGGACGAGTTAGGTTCCCATCCGGTTTCGACAATCCCATACCCGCAAGGTAAACTAATTCACGAGAAATGTTGTTTATTGTATCTATTTTTGGTTTCTCTAAAAATCGAAAAAATAATTTGCTTTGACCTGTTTTCATACTACCAAATAACGAATCTTCTTTCTCTTTGATTTTTGATAGATCGCCGTCAAATTCCGCCCACGCTAGCGCTCTCCACCAGAAGCGCAACGCTCCCTTGAAACTGGGCAGGCGCAGTTCCGCTGGTTTGTCTTTTTTTTCTTCTCCTGGGTTTTTTTCTTTTTCGGCTCCGCCGAGGAACAGGGGAGTATTGACCTGGTAGGTGGCTTCGATGGTTTGCATTTTACTCTCGATCCCCTTCGCTCTCTTTATCCAACCAAACCAGATCGCCGAGTACGTACGGATTGCTGCGTTGCTCTTCCGGCGTACGATAATCGTTCAAGACGAAACGGCGGGTGGGACGGTCCAGTGTTTTCGCACGTTCGATCAGTTGTTGAACGGCGACGCCCATCAAGGTGGTTCCACCGGTCAGATTGGCCGCGATCTCATCCGCATCTAAAATCCAACGGAACGCCTCTTGTTGGAAGAAGGCGATTTCGGCCTTATCGTACTGGTTGGGATGTTTTACGATCAGCGTTTTCAGTTCACCGGCGTAATTCGCCTTTTGAGTGGATTCGGCGATGGACGACGCCGTGTTTTCCGAACAAATAACGACGCAGCGATTCGGATTAGTATTGGCCAACGCCGAAAAGAGCACTCCCGCGCTCAGCCCCTGCGCGGTGATCAATAACCGCCCGCTTCCCCCTCCCAACGAGGGAAACTCCAAACTCCGTGTTTTGGCTTTCTCCCAAAAACTCAACACCGACTGCAATGCATTCGGAGGGAATGTAAACGTCTCCTTGCGCATGCCGTGATGGTGTAGGGAGTTTCGCAATTCACTCAGCTGATGCCAGAAAACGCCCCATTCGATAGAGACCTCCGAAAGGTCGATTCTATCTTGATGACGGATTAGACTATCCAACAAGCCCAACCGTTTTTCGGCCAATTTTCGTTGATTGTACGCAAGCCAATCCTCGCTCTTGCCCATTTGGAACAAAACCCAGGAGACAATCCATTCCCGCATCAATCCCAAAGCCAGCGGGTATTGCTTCCGCTCCAGATACCGGTCGATCAGGTTTGATTGTTGTGCGAATAATTCGGGAGTCAGTTTCAAATTGGATTTCTGGCGAAATGAGGAAATACGAAAACGATTCATTTCCTGGCAGATTAAATCGGCGAGGCTCTGCGATAACGGCAAGTCCGTCCGCAGCGGCTCCGGCAATCCGTCCTGCAACGCGCCGGAGAGAAACGACGCCGCGCCGCCCAATTCCAACGGCATGGCCGCTTCGAAAGCGTACGTCATGGTTTCCAGGTTGGTGTAGACGGCGTCTACCCAACTCGCCTGTTTGTGCAAGGGAACGTCATCGCCCTTTTTCCGGGCGTCTTCGTGAATGGCCCGAGCGACTGGTTGCAGCAGTCTCGCCATGGCGAAAGCCGAACCGGTTTCCCGAAATTGGCGGATGGCGTAAAACCACTCCGGCAATTTCAATAACGGCTGCAGGTCGATAATAGGCCGGGGCGATTCAGTATCGTTTGGAGGAAATCCCTCCAGCATTCCATAATACGCTCCGCGAATGGTGACGTTTTTCAAGGACTGCAAGTACAGCGCCAACGCGTACAGAATGAAGGGAAAGTGGCGGAATCCCTGCGTGACGTCCAACGTAAGCCAAACCCCGTCTGGGAACAAAGCGGCCACATCCTCCAGAATGGTCTGTACTTCCCGGCCGTTTCGCCCGTCCGAAATCGGAACCCGTTCGGGAATAAGACCCGTCGTTTGCTGCGCCATCTCATTGAAAAGCGGCCATGTCGCCGTCTCGCTCCCCTGAGTCACCAACGCCACGATACGCGTCGGTTTGCTTTCGGAGGATTGGGAGAGGTCTTGCAATAACGCCAGTGGCGCCAATTGCGCGTGAAACGTTTTTTCTCCGATGCAATAGGGATATTTTTTCTCTAGTTTTCCTACGACGCCCAACGCCGTCAAAAAGATATGTTCGTGTGGGGTAGCCATTCTTCGAACCGATCGATACCAGAATTTCATACTACTTTTCCCATGTTTATCACACTACTTTTATGTTGTAAAGAGGGAATTTAGTAAAATTGCACAAAGGTGCGGACGGCATTGAATCGTATGAGCCGCCGGTTACAGATCAGAGTTTTCAATCCACTGAAATACATCGGGTCAAATCCACATAAGATTTTTTCCTGATTTTGAAAAGATTGAGTTAGTTTCAATCCCCTGGAACACATCGGGTCAAATCCACTGGAACTGGAAATTATAACCACGCCAAGCGGAACAAGTTTCAATCCCCTGGAACACATCGGGTCAAATCCACGTTGTTTGCCGGATCAACGAAATTCGGGCAGAAAGCAGTTTCAATCCCCTGGAACACATCGGGTCAAATCCACACCCCCCTTTGGGGAGCATTGATCTTATTGGACTTAGAAGGGGTTTATCGGTACCCTTTAAGTTTTTAATTGCATGCAATGATATTTGAGGTTCAAAAACGTTCATAAGTCGAATAAAATCAAATAGCGATACTCAATTTTCTTTTACTTTATTCACTATCCTCCTTTAATTGAATGACTTAGACATTAGACAATGAAATAGTTTGCCGGTTCGACGATTTCGGTTTTCCCAAATTTCGCAGAATGAGAAATACAGTTCTTGCAGAGACTGTAACACCGGAGGCT
>CAZFOX010000145.1:0-9597 GCA_964520565.1 uncultured bacterium
GGTACGGAAACGTCATGAAAGATCAGCCCATGACCAGCGTCGAGAACAAAATCGTCATCCCGCAGATCATGACCAAGATCAAGGAAGAGGGGCAGAAATTCCAGGGGCGGGAACTGATCACCGGAACGCAGCGCGAAGTGTTTCAGAAGCGGTTTACGGACAGCCTGCAAACGGTCTGCGATCCCAACGGCGTGCACCTGGTATTTTCTTACGTGCGTCGTATTGATACGGAAGACCGTCTCAAAGACCCGATCCGCAAGGCCAAACTCGCGCAGCTGCGCAAGGACACCATCGAGCAACAACGCAAGACGGCGGAAACCGAAACCCAACTCAACATCTCCTCGCAGATGATCGAACAGGCGGTACAGCGTACCGGTGCGGAATACCTGGCCCAGGCCAGCGTCATCGACGCTTCCAAGGAATATCAGACCCGCCAGATCGAAGCGGAAACCTCGCTGCGTGTTTCGGAACTTCGCACCAGGACAGCCACCATCCAGGGTGAAAAACGTCTGACCCTGGGCAGGGCGGATGCGGATATGGTGGGCTATCTGGAGACCGCGAAAGCCGACGGCCAGAAACTGGGTGTCTCCGCTTTCGGCGGCAACGCGGAAGCGTACCGGCTATATGGTTTATCGAAGGAACTCAATCCCGATCTCAAGATCGTCATCCGAGAAACCGGCGCCGGAACCCTCTGGACGGATCTCAATCTGACGAACCGCTCCCCGGCGGATATCCAAGCCCTCCGCAATCTGCCGGCTGCCGAGAGGGAGATAGAGGACGCGGCGGGGAAATAGAAGTGAGTGCGTAATTGAAGTGGGAGATGACCGCGTTACGCGAGGATGATTTTCTATCCTTCCACCGGTGGTTCTTCCACCCAGGCGATAGATTTCGAATAGGCGCTTGTCTTAACGCGTTCGTACAATTTACGGTCGGCGGTTACAAGAATAGCATCTTCTTTTTCCGCCAAAGCCAGATAGATGCAATCATAAACCGAATGCCATAATACATTGGACAATTCGTAAGCGCGTTCCATCAGATCGGATGAAAATTCTTGTTGGATAGGATTCGATTTTAAAAATAATGAGAATCCTTGCCAACCTGTTTCTGGAGTTATTTCTCGCCGCTTCACTTTACGCTGAATGGCGGATAAACATTCCAGGATGATTAAATCGGGAGCAATTCGCACAATTTGTGGTTGCAGAAATCTACGTGCTTCCATATAAAATGGCTCTTCATAAAGCCATTTAACAGCTACGCTGGCGTCAATGATATACTTTCTCACCGGCGATCTCTCATATCCCGAATATCGTTGGCGCTATCGCTTGCAATGGGGCCGATCCGTTTGCTGTAAGCTTCCGCTTCCCGCATAAAGTTCTGCAAGTTTACTTGGCTGGAATCGTCCGCCGAGAGCGTACGGCCTTCTTCAGCCATGCGATAACCATGTTGAGAGGCAAAGGATTTCAACGATTCCAGAAAATCCGGCTCGATGTTATGTTGATCGGAAAAGAACCGAAGAACCACTTCATTCATATTGAAATCTCCTATAATGGAATAACATCAGCATACTCTAAACAGAACCATCTTTCAATTTTTTATGAGACAAGCGCCTGGATGATTCCTGCAATCAATCTATAACCGATCTGGGAAATCCATCAATCATTGTGGATTGGGAAAAATTTGAAGGTGTAATTCACGTTCTTCCATTCTTTTCGATTCCACGCTGCTCGATCTGGAGTCTACCGCAGACCGTCATCAATTTCAATTTTCTTTAAGAAAGAATCGGCAGGGTGGATTCGAATCATCTTTTGTTTCGATTACTTCAGAAACACTTTTTCAAACATAGTCGTGTGGCGGAAAAAGTGGTGAAACCATTGGGTGTCGGTCTTTATTTCCCGCCAGCCCGATTCGTTCAGGGCCTTCAGCATTTGTCCGACGGGATCGTATTGTTCCCGATCGCAGAACTGAACGCCGAACGGCTCATCCCGGCTCATTCGGGAGGCAAAGGCGTTCACTTCCTCCATCGAGAGGCAGCGGCACGACGAGTGGAGCAACACAAAAGCGCCGGTGAAATCGACCTCGCCCGGCGTGGCGGTTGTAAAACTTGTTTTGGGATTGGGAAGTTGGATTTGGGGAAAGAATTCCTCGAGCCGGGGATTCGGATCGACGACCAGGCAACTCTCCAATTCCGGATTCACTTGGGTGTGCGCCCAGCCGGCCAGTCCGATTCCGCCGCCAACATCGACGATCCTTTTAACCCGGGTTCGCTCCAGGCCGCTATATAGATCGAGCGCCAGGACGAGATGATTGACGCAGCTGGGATACAAGGGATGATTCTCATATCCCTGCAGGTATGGATGCAAGTTAAGTTTATCCGCCACGAGATCGGCGATGGTACGGCGCATTTCCTTGACGTAATCGTAATAACGATTCAGGCAAACCTCGTATTCTCTCACGAGCGGTTTTGCCAGTTTCCAGATGAATCTCTTGATCGGATTGGCGGGTTCCCAGATTTCCATGGGTATTTCGCTGGCGTAATTGTGCAATTGATGAATCATCGATTAACGATCTCCTCGAGTACGGAATTGTCTGTTTTCCACCAACAAAAATGGTAACGGTTTTGCCAAATAAGGAAGGGAATATTGGGATAAAAACATATTCGAGTTTTAGGTTGTCTCTTCTCCAAATTGTGAGATAGACATTATGAGAGGATTGCCGATTCATTCTATCAATCTCACTCTGAATCCTATGGAAATATGTTTACGTGAACTCAATAAGGCTGGCAATAATTGAGAGATTGCATACAAATACGATTCATTCGTCTGTCTTGTTTTACAAGCCGCCCCGGCGGAGTATCCATCGCCGCCTATCTCTGTTTTATTTTGGAATCAAGTCTTCCCTAGGTTTTGTTCGGAAGATGGTACCGTGTAAAATGCTACCCATCAAGCCAAAAGCTGCCTGCCCCCGGGAAATCGACATTGGGGGAGATTTTCGATACAATCGGATATCCTCTCATTAGTTATCCTTGCGGAGAGAAATGGAGAAAGGGAAGCGCGCCATGCGATTTGAAAATAAGAATGTATTAGTCACCGGAGCCAGCAGCGGGATCGGGTATGCCACGGCCGTTTTGATGGCGGAGGAAGGGGCCAACGTTGCGTTCACGTACCGCAGTAACGAGCGGGGCGCGAACCAATTGAAAACCGAACTGGACAAACGGGGACATCGATGGTCGTGCCATCGGGTGGATATGACCCGCAGCGATGAGGTGGAAAACCTCGCCCGTATCGTTCTGGCCGATTTCGGGCATGTGGATGTGTTGGTGAATAATGCGGGCGGTCTTGTAGAACGGATGCCATTCTTTGAAATCACTCGCCTCAAGTGGGATGAGATTATCGATCTCAACGTCTGGAGTCTGGTTCTTCTCTCCCAAAAAATCGGCGAAAGCATGAAAGCCAGGGGCGGAGGCGTTATCGTGCACAACGCATCCGTGGCCGGGCGTTTCGGCGGCGGCGTGGGGGCCTGCGTTTATGGCGTCGCCAAGGGAGCGGTCATTACTCTCACCAAAGCGATGGGACGCGAACTGATCAAGGATGGAATCCGCGTGAACGCCATCGCGCCGGGAATCATCGATACGCCTTTCCACGAACAATTCACTCCACCGGATGTCATGCAGGGACTCATGAGGAACGTTCCGATCGGACGCGCGGGAACCGCGGAGGAAATGGCTACGATCATAGCCTTTCTGGCGTCCAGCGAGAGCAGTTATCTCGTCGGGGCAACCATCGATGCCAATGGTGGAATGTGGGTGGTATAAGGAGCGGGTATCTCGTTATTCCATTCCAGAAGGGAGCAGAGTCGAGGTCGTATGCGTTGCCTTGGTTCCCGTTACCGTCCAACTATTGCCATTGATATAAACGGCGGTTTTTTGCTCCAATCCATCGATCAATTGCATGGATTCTTCCCGGGGAAAGTACCAGGCCACCGTGGGCAGAAGATGGTCGAATAGAATGAGATGAATATTGCGAAAGGGAAATAACTGCAGTTTTTGATAATAATCGGATTGGGGACGGATCAATTTCAAATAAGTATAGAATGGGATGGAAAACACATAGGTGAAGTAATCGAGTACCGGCGGGGGAAGTTTGGATGTGAACCGGCGGCGCAGGGGATCGATGAACTTCAGAACCAGGTCGTTTCCTTCCCGCGCGTATAACCAGAGGATCAGCACACCGCCCGGTTTCAGCGCCTGGATCAGTTTCTGTACGGCTTCCTGGGGTCTTTCGAGTAATTGAATGACTCCGATGGAAAAAACCACATCGAATTCGTTTTCGTAAGAAAGGGTATAGATGCTTTGTTTTTCCACTCGCGCGTTGGGAAATTCGGAAAGGGTGCTTTTTGCCTGATGGACGGTGCGATCATCGTTGTCAAAGGCAACGATCTCTTTCGCTCCCCATTTCAAGCACCAATAACTGTTTCGTCCCATTCCACAACCCGCATCCAGCACTCGCTTTCCCTGGAGCATAGCGGGCGTGACAGGACCCAGCCATTGCTTGAACTGTTCCTCGTACAATGGATTCAGACCATTATAGACCGACCATTCATAACCGAATCGTTTTTCTGACGCCATGTCTCGTCTTCTCCGGCAACTGTTGGCTCACTATCACTTCCTCATCATGGAGAGCGATGGATATTGTAATTCTGCTAGAAAAGTATTCCCCATCCGTCCGGTCTTTTCTGGAATTTCAAAGAGAATTGGCGATTCAGGGTTGCTTTTTTTTATATTTACTACGGGTATTTGATTATCCTTTTAAACAATCGTAACTTTTTCCGTTGAAATAATGTTGGACAATCCTACCGTGGAAAAGTGAGTACAAGACTTGAATCGCTCCAGTTGATAGAATAGATTTATGGAATAAAATCCTGATTTTGTGTTCATTTCCGGCCAAAGGAGTATCGGTAAAGACGATGGTTTTACAAACCAACCGGATCGATTCTAACGATATCTTTTCCAAGAAAACCCCCGATCAAGTTATTTCTGTCAGTCAAGCGATTCAATCCAGTCAGGACTATCTTTTGTCGCTCTTAAAATCGCCGGGATACTGGTGTTTTCCTTTGGAAGCCGATTCAACTCTGGTAGCCGATTATGTCATGCTGATGCATTATATTGAAGAAGTAAATCCCAATTTGGAAAAGAAAGCGATCCGTTGGATTCTGAATACGCAGTTGGAAGATGGGGGATGGAATATTTACCACGGCGGCCCTAGTGAATTGAATGCGACCGTTAAGTGCGCTTTTGCTCTCCAGTTGGCGGGTTTTTCCCGGGAAGACGGACCGTTGCGGCGCGCGGAGGAATGCCTCTTGCGGCTGGGCGGGCTTCATAAAGTCAATAGTTATACTCGCTTTTATCTCGGTCTGTTCGGCCAATATCCCTGGCAGCGTATCGTTTCCATGCCGCCGGAATTAATGTTCCTCCCGACGTCCTTTTATTTTAACATCTACGAGATTTCGTCCTGGTCGAGAGCCATTCTGGTGCCGATGTGCATCATTTGGTCGCATCGGCCGGTGAAGACTCCTCCTCCGACGGTCGATTGTACCACCTGGTGGCTTCCCAAACCTCCGCGGGGATATGGAAAAACCTTGCGGGATACGTTTTCGTGGAAAACGTTTTTCAATACGATCGATGCGATCGTCAAACGTTCCGATCGATTCTATTCCCCCTTTACGCGGCGGGAGGCATTGCGCCGTGCGGAAACATGGATGCTGGAACATATCCGGCGGGGGGGTGGATTGGCCGCTATTTATCCGGCGATGTTGAATGCCATCATCGCGCTCGATTGCCTGGGGTACGACCGGGAAAATCCGGTCTTAAAAAACGCCATGGATGAATTTATGAAGTTGATGGTGGAACAAGATGATCGCCTGTGGTTTCAACCCTGTTTTTCACCCACCTGGGATACGGCGATTGCCCTGGCCGCTTTGCAGCGATCGGGCATGCCTGGCGATCATCCCCAGATTCAAAAGGCGGCGGAATGGCTGGTCGATCAGGAAATTCAGATTAAAGGCGATTGGCAGATCAAGAATCCCTACGGCCCGGCGGGGGGCTGGGCGTTTGAATACGATAACGATTTTTACGCCGATACAGACGACACGGCCATGGTACTCATGGCGATCAAGGACGCCCGGATTCCATTCGATAACCGCCGGCAAAGCGCCATCCAACGCGGAATCGATTGGCTTTTGTCGATGCAGAGTTCGGATGGGGGGTGGGGCGCGTTCGACGTGGACAACAATAAAGAGTTGTTGAATATGATTCCTTTTGCCGATCACAACGCGCTGCTGGATCCCAGTACCGCCGATGTGACGGCGCGGATTCTCGAGATGTTTGGAGAATTCGGATACGATTCGAAGTTCTCTCCCGCGGCGCGGGCCATCGCGTTTTTGCGGAACCAGCAGGAACCGGATGGATCGTGGTACGGACGGTGGGGAGTGAATTATATCTACGGAACCTGGCAGGTGATCACCGGACTCGTCAAGATCGGTATTCCGCCCTCCGATCCCTGCATTCGCCGAGGTGTGGATTGGCTGATGAAGGTCGTGCATGACGATGGCGGCTGGGGCGAATCCTGCAAAACGTACAACGATCCTTCATTACGGGGAATTGGACCTTCGACGCCTTCCCAAACCGCCTGGGCGATAATGGGACTCTTGAACGGCGGGCTGGTGGATCACCCCGTTGTGGAACGGGGGATTGAATACCTGATTCGAAATCAGCGGCCGGATGGCGGCTGGGATGAAGAAGATTTCACGGGGACGGGCTTTCCCCGCGTTTTTTATTTACGCTATACTGGCTACCGCAATTATTTCCCGCTTATGGCCTTGGGCCGCTACCGATCCCTGATGGGATCGTAAACGGACAGATGGAAGAGGGTTCTCCGGCTTTTGTATCGATTGTCCGGGTGGCCTGATTTGCTGTTCGATGGATAGAAATTCTCGACGGTTGTCACCCGCGGATCGACGTTCTCCTTGATACGCCATTTGGGTTCTGATCCGGCCGTGTCTGGGATTGGTTAGGAGCGATCCGGCCGCTCCGGGTGAAATACTACTGGAGGTCTTCGTGAGATTTCCCGTTGTTTTATATTCGACGATCGTCAAGTATCTCGTCCGGCAATACGCGGCCGGGAACAAGCGATTCCCTTTGGTATTGATGCTGGAACCCACCTTGCGATGCAATCTCGATTGCATCGGCTGCGGACGAATCGCCGAGTATCATGAAAAGCGGTACCCCGATCTTTCTCTGGAAGAATGCCTGGAATCCGTCGATGAGTGTGGTGCGCCCGTTGTATCGGTTTGCGGCGGCGAACCGCTGATCTACAAACCGGTGGATCGGCTGATCGAGGAATTAATCCAACGAAAGAAATATGTTTACCTTTGTACCAATGCCATGTTCCTCGATAAATACTGGGATCGTATCCCTCCCCACAAGCGTCTCTGTTTGAGTATCCATCTGGACGGATTGGAACAAGGCCACGACTGGGCGGTGAACAAACAGGGGGTTTTTTCGAAAGTCGATGCGGTTGTGGATGAAGCCCTCCGGAGAGGTTATCGCGTCGCCACCAACACGACGTTATTCACCGGTTCCAAGCCTAAAGAAATCATCGATATGATGGAATACCTCCAGAAAAAAGGCGTTGACGGCATGCTGATTTCCGGCGCGTATCCTCAGGAAGGCGTCAAAGGGGAGGCCAGTTTCAAAGACAAAGAGACGATGGAAAATATTTTCCGTCAGATTTTTGGAACCAATGGAACTGCCCGTAAGTTCTCGCTGGATAATTCGCCGCTTTACATCGAATTTTTGCAGGGTTTGCGCGAGATTCCCTGTTCGCCGTGGGGTAGTCCGAATCGCACCGTCCAGGGATGGAAGGCGCCCTGTTATGTATTAAACGGCGGATATTACAAAACCTTCCGGGAATTGATGGACAATACCGATTGGGATTCTCTGGGGCCAGGCAAGGATGCGCGGTGCACGGCCTGCAAGATTCATTCGGGATTCGAGCCGACCGTGGCATTCGGCTTAAATTGCCGCATGAAGGATTATATGCGGATGATCGCGTGGAATCTTTTTACCTGATAATCCGGCAAAAAGTGTCTGGAAGACGAAACTCACACTTTATCACGTACCAGTCGCGTGGATCGATTCACGAAGACTTGTGGATCGAATATACGGGGATGACTTTTTGTCGTTTCGTCTTACCTGACCGCGCTCGCTTACGATAACAGGATCGAGGGACGGCGGCCGCTTCCATTGCAATGGGGACAGGTATAGGTCAGCCGCTTGGTCAGGCTTTCGCCGGATCGCTGGCGGGTTAATTGAATCAATCCCAGATCGGTGAATTGTTGAATGTCGGATGGAGTTCGATCTTTTTCCAGTTCGCTTTCCAGCGTTTTAAATACTCTCTCCTGATTTCGCTTCAGACGCATATCGATGAAATCGATGATAATAATGCCGCCGATCTGCCGAAGCCGCAATTGACGGGCGATTTCCAGAGCCGCTTCCAGGTTGGTATCGACAATCGTTTGCTCCTGAGTTTTACCCGCGATGTTTTTCCCGGTGTTGACGTCGATGGCGGTGAGGGTTTCCATTTCTTCAATAATGAGGAAACCGCCGCAATTGAGACGGATTCGATTCGTAAACAGCTGGTCGATATCGCGGACGAGGTTGTATTTACTCCAGACGGAACGGCTGGAATCGGTGTGGAATTTGATAAGATCGTCCGGGGCGCATTGGGGGACAATCGTCTTCATGAAATTGGCGATTCGATACTTCAGCCGGGGATGGTCGATGACGATTTCGTTGATTTCACCGGAGAACTGATCGCGTAACACCCGCTCGAACAATTTAAGTTCTTGATGAATGCGGCGGGGCGCTTCTCCTTCTTCAAAATCCTTTTGGATGCGCTTCCAGGTGCGCGTCAGGTAATTCAGATCGTTTTGAATATCGCTCAGGCTGCGTCCCTTGGACGCCGTACGGAAAATCAATCCGCCTTTCAGTTGAAATTCCTTGCCGACCAGGTCGCGGAAGCGTTTTTTCTCGCGGTCGTTCAACATGCGCGACATCCGAATGGCGTCTGCATGAGGCATATAAACCAGGAATCGCCCGGGGAGCGAAATCTTGGCCGTGAGCGAAGGTCCCTTGTCGGCGATCATTTCCTTGGCCATCTGGACGAGCACACGGTCTCCGACTTTAAGGGGCGATTCGGATCGGCCATGCCGCGAGGTACCGGGTTGATTGGAGGAACGAAAATCCTGCCCAAGATCGGCGAAACTCAAAAAACCGTCTTTTTCCAAACCGATATCCACAAAAGCGGCATTCAGGGAAGGGAGGACGCGCGACACAACGCCTCGGTAGATGTTCCCAGAAATACCACGATCGTAGGTTTGTTCTTCTTCAATCCAGAAATCGGTCAGGTGGTGGTCATCTGCGATGATTGCGATGGAGTATCCGGCTTCATTGGCAAAGATCATGCGGCGAACCGGTTTGGCCGCCGGTGGAGTTTGCGGATGTGTTTTTTTATCGGGTACCGTCCGATTCTGGCTGGGGGA
>CAZFOX010000146.1:0-9593 GCA_964520565.1 uncultured bacterium
CAAATTGATGTGCATTTTAACCATAAAGTCCCTCGGTACATCGTGATGTATAACTACAATACATAAACCGCCGGGAATTCCATCGAGGAAAGATATTTGATCTCTTCTCTCTGATCGGGATGAGAAAATATTTGACGAATTGAATCATCCTGTTTATCATGGAGTTGAAAACAAGTGAGGTTAAATCGATGGCCGCAGTAATCATTCCTAAAGAATTAGACGAACGTTTTTCCGCATTGGCAGAGAATACGGGACGGGAAAAAAGCGTCGTGATCAATCAGGCGTTGACTGAATATCTCGAAGAATATGAGGATTTATTAGTCGCCAAGTCCCGCCTGGAAAAAGGCGGGAAAGAAATATCGTTCCTAGAGATGGAGAAGCAACTTGGCTTGGACCGTAAAGTTTGACGAAGACGCCGCCAAGGAATTTGCCAAACTCGACCGCGAGACGCAACGAAAAATCCAACGATATATCGTCCAACGAATCGAACCGGCTGACGATCCAAGGGTATTTGCCAAACCTTTGCGCTACGAACAATACGGATTCTGGAGGTTTCGGATAGGCGACATTCGCCTAATCTGCCAAATCCTCGACGAACGTCTCGTGGTGTTGATTCTTCGAGTCGGCCATCGTAGAGAGATTTACGAATAATCATATTAACCGAATAATCCGAAGGAACGGTGATTCAGCTCTGAGTATTCCCCGCCGGATGGCAAGAGCAGGCCGTAAAGTACTGGCGGTCGTTCTCCGATCATTTCTATTGCAGGGTAATGGGAAACTCGCGATAATCGTTCTTCACCGTCCAGCGAATCCGGTACTCGCCGGGAGCGACGGCCGGATGATCCCACGGGATAATCAGCAGACCTTCGGAATCGTCGGATTTTCCCTGGCGAATATCCTGCATTTTATTTTTTCCATCGCTGGAATAGAGCGCGATCTCAACCGGACTGGCAATGCGGTTATGGCTGATGAGAAACGACGGAGCGTTCGAAGCCACAATACTGGGAATAACCGCCACCATAATCAAATCGCAGTTATTGTGAAAGGGAACCTCGAATTCAGTTACCGGTAAATCTGAATACTGGCGCTGGAATGAGGGCGGAGTCGAATCCTGAATCCCGGCCAGTTCGCGGATGGTGGAATCGAAATCGCTGAGCCCCCGCCATAACGTTCCCGCCAGGGAAGTGAATTCGCCTCCCGGCGCCTGCGTGATAGACTGTTTACCGATGGAAGCCATTTCTACGCCGTAGTTGGAATTTTTCCACTGGGGATTGTTCTTGTCGCCGTTCCACATGACCTTCAAATTGGTGTTAATCATTCGCTGGATATCGTCCCGGGAAAAGGTAATACCGGAGTGATACGCCTCCACGATTTGCTCGATTTCCCCGGCCTGGTAATTACGGTAGGGATGCACGTTGACCCAATGGCGGAGGGTGTTGGGAGCGCTGGTATCGATATCCCAGGAACCGAACGGTTCCCAGTAATTCCAGACAATATGATCCTGGAAGTGACCCATACGGCTTTTCATAAAGTTAAAGATTTTCAGGGCGCGCTCGCGGTAGGACGGTTCGCCCGTGATCCGGTAAAGCCGCAGGGAGGCGATTCCCAGGGTATTCTGTTTGTTGAACGGGAGCGAAAGGGTGGATTTGGTCGCCGGGAGGACACGCCACTCGCTCAGATTGTCGGGCGTCATGTAGCGATCCCAGGATGAATAGGCGCCGTAGGAGCCGTCTTCATGCCAGGTTTTGCGCGCATCCCATTTCTCGATGAGATGTTTGCGCGCCAGTTCGACGTACCGGTTCGCCTTCTCTCGATATTTTTGTTGAATCTCCCCGTTGCCGTGTTTCAGAACAAACTCGCTGAATTCCAACATGGGATTGATAAGGATGGCGTCTCCGACATGCACGTCGCAGATATAGTTTTCGTCGTAGATATAAGGTCCAACCCAACCCTTGTATCCATCCGGAGAGACGTGCATCTTCTCGATTAAAGCGTCGAAATAACGAACCGCCGCGTCTAAAAAAGCGGGATCGGTTGTTTTGCGAAACTCATCCATAAAGCGGTCAATGCCGTAGGCGGCATGCCAACAGACGCCCTCTCCGGTGAGGGTTCCCTCGGTCTTGAAGAGGGGATTGTTCATTTGATTCAGAAGTAACCGATTCGCATCTGGCGCGGCAAGAATGTTGGTTGAGTACACAAATCCGAATACAATGAGGAGAAGCATTCGTGTGTTCATATATCGCTTTCCCCTACGAATAGAATTCACTATCCTATTCTCAAGCATATAAGGAATTTGGCAAGGTAACCATTTGTGACAATAATATCATCCCCTTGCATCCAGAATGAAAAATAAGTTTCTGCCCTTGATGCACGTTCAAAATCTCACGACTTTTCCTTGACGTTTCATGAAAACCATTTATAATAACTGCCTACCGTAATTTTCGGGTAGGATGGGTTGAAGCGAAGCGTAACCCGTCAACACAAGACTCAAAGGCTGTGAAGAGGAGTAGTACGCGCCGTTGCGGGAATCGAGAGAGCCGGTGGTTGGTGCGAACCGGTTTCCCCAGGCGCCGAACTCGCCTCGGAGCCGCCTTCGCGAACCTCGAATGGATCGGGGCGTAGTGGAGGCCGGACGCGACCGTGACATCGCGCAACGAAGGGCGGCGAGGAAATCGAAGCCGCCGAAACAGGGTGGTACCACGGGGTAAACACGAACCTCGTCCCTGAAGGGGACGAGGTTTTTTTTGTTTTTTTCGCCCGAAATCGTGACCGGAAAGGAAAGGAGGTGGTGCGCGTGCTGGCCCTAACCCCCGAAGAAAGCGACCTGAGCGACCTTTATGAGTTCCATCAATTCGAACCACGAACACTCTTAAAAACTCCGATGGCGGCACGTGCCGCCTCGATGCATGGAAAGGATTTCCGATCATGAGCGAGAAAATTATTATCTTCGACACAACTCTGCGGGACGGCGAACAGTCGCCCGGATTCAGCATGAACATTCAGGAAAAAATCGAGTTCGCGTTTCAGCTGCAGCGGCTGGGAGTCGATATCATCGAAGCGGGTTTCCCCATTTCGTCGCCCGGCGATTTCGAATCGGTGAAAGCCATCGCACAAAAGGTAGACGGCCCGCAAATTTGCGGCCTGGCGCGCGCCATGGATAAAGACATTGACCGTTGCTGGGAAGCAGTTCAGCACTCCAAACGCCCGCGCATCCACACCTTCATCGCCACCAGCCAGGTGCACATGGAGAAAAAGCTGAAGAAATCGCGCAAGGAAGTGCGCGACATTGCGGTTGCCGCCGTCAAACGCGCCCGCCAATACACCGATAACGTCGAATTTTCCACGGAAGATGCGGCGCGCACCGACCGCGATTATATCTGCGAGGTAGTCGAGGCCGCCATCGATGCCGGTGCGAAGACCATCAACATCCCCGACACGGTGGGCTATTCCAATCCGTGGGAATTCGGCGCATTGATCGCCTACATTTTCGAAAAGGTTTCCAACGTTCACAACGCCGTCATCAGCGTTCACTGCCACAACGATCTGGGGTTGTCGGTGGCCAACTCGCTGGCCGCCGTCCGCGAGGGCGCGCGGCAGGTAGAATGCACGATCAACGGGATCGGCGAACGAGCGGGTAACGCATCGCTGGAAGAATTCGTGATGAATATCAAAACTCGCGCCGATTTCTTCGGGTTCCACACCGATATCAAGACTGAGCACATCTACCCGGCCAGCCGCATGTTGACGCGGTTCACCGGCATCGGCGTGCAGCCCAACAAGGCCATCGTGGGCGCGAATGCTTTCGCGCACGAAGCGGGCATTCACCAGGACGGCGTCCTGAAGGAACGCACCACCTACGAAATCATGTCTCCCGAATCGGTGGGCTGGACGGGTTCTTCGATGGTGTTGGGCAAGCATTCTGGACGTCACGCTTTTGTCACCCGCATGAAAGATCTGGGTTTTAGCCTGGACGGAGAAGATTTGGAAAACGCCTTCAACGCCTTCAAAGATCTAGCGGACGCCAAAAAGACCGTCTACGACGAAGACCTGATGGCGATCGTGGACGAGCAATCGCGCATGGCGGATCGGGCAAAGTACGTTCTGCAGGATTTGTTCATCCGCATCGATAAGAACGAGAAACCCTCGGCCACGGTTCGTCTGCAGACGAATGGAAACGGCATCGAAGGCAGCGGAACCGGCGACGGCGCGCTGGACGCCGCCTTTTCGGTCATCAAGCAACTGACCCACATGGAAGATTCCGTGCTGGTGGACTATCACGTGGGCGCGGTTTCTTCGGGAACGGACGCCCAGGGTTCGGCTACCGTAGTTCTGGAAAGAGGAACGCGAAAAGCGCACGGAAGGGGAACCGACACCGACGTGATCCGCGCCAGTGTCAAAGCCTTCCTCAACGCCGTTAACCGCATCTGTATCGCGGAAGAGAAAGAACGGGAACCGGTGGTGTAAAGATCGATACCCACGATATCTCACCAAAAAGCAAGCCTGGGTGCGGCATGATAGCGCCCAGGCTTATTCTTTCTAGTCATTTGAATTTCTATTTCCTCAATCCGCACCAAAGATCAGAGTCATCTAGACAATACCCATAAATTATCCATAGTATCGATCTATCGATTATTTAATTCCACCCATTCCTCACGAAAAGGAGGTGATACTTCGGTTTGCGGATACGAGAAGCGGCAGGTGAATACAATGGATTGTGTTATTGCTCAAGAGTGCGAAGTTCTCAAGCATTTGACATTTAAGTATAGTAAAAACAAATACTTGAGATGTTTCATGTGATATGGTTCAACGTTTGTGTAACTATCTGAATTATCAAGATTTACAAATTTATGTCAGTAGAACTTCGCACTCACCAGTTATTGATTGTTGGTTTGGAAAATAAACCGGATGAAATGGAGGATCAACACTTATGAAACGCTTCCTTTTATTATTGTGCTTATCGATAGCCGCCGGGAATTCGGTGGGTCTGGCTCAGGATTTCCCCGTCGATCACGCCACGGCGGGTATCAAAGTAGTCGTCCCGGATACGTGGATTTTCCAGGTGGACAAAGATAACAAAAGTTATTGGGAACCGTTCACCGACATTTTCGGCGATGGGACCATCGCTGTCGTAGCCAACACCTTTCCCGACGGCGAGGATGGAATGAACGCCAAGGTGGCTTTTGTGAACCCAACGACCGGCGAAGTCAAGGAATACTGGGCATTTTACACCGATGACGGAAAACCTTGGACGGGCAAATTTAACGAGAAACGGCAGGATGGGAATCCAGCCCGCATTGCCACCGACCGCCGCCCGGGTGGAACCCGCTATCTCGTTGGAATGGAATCCACACCCTACCTGTACGAGGAATTCAATACCGGCGACCGTTGGTATAAGGGATTCGATTACAACGACCGGGTTGCCGCCGTGCAACTTTTCAATAAAACCGCTAATGGCCCGGTTCCTATCACGAAGGTTTTCGATCCCATCTATCAATCCTTCGACAGCCAGGGAGCGCAGGGTGGCCAGCAGATGCGGTACGGCGGCGAGATGGTTTTTCTTTCCAACGGAAACGTACTCGTCGTTCCCGAGGATCGCACCAAGAACGTCGTAACCGGGGGCACGGCCGCCGTGGCATCGATTTTCAACGGCGAAACAGGCGCGGTAATTAAGCCGGCATGGAACGCCGCCGGCGACAATCTGCCTCATGAAATCTGGTCGAACGTCGCCGCATTCAAGGGAGGATTTTGTGTGCGCTCGCAGGGTGTCTTCTCCGTGTACGACAACGACGGCAACCTAAAATACTTCTTCAATCAGGCCGATTACAGCACCGTGAACGATAAAGGCCGTGGCGACGATACCCGCATTGGCGCCAGTTTGAACGGCAATTTTGTCTACCTGGCCGGAAAGGATGCCGCCGGAGATATCATGTTATTCGGTTTTGACGCCGTAAATTCGACCACCGGTGCCGATCTGAAGGGATATAAGGAAGTCTACGTCAATGAAACCGAATATATGTTTAATTCCTTCGTACGTACCGAAGTGGCGGTCGACGAAGCGGGAAACATCTGCGTGGTTTTCGACGATACCAGCGCATCGGGCGTCGAGCAGACCATCGCGCGCGTGTTTAATAGTTCGATGGAACCTGTCACTCCTTCGTTCTTCGCTTTCCAGAAACACGATGGGGGCGATGTAGACGTTATGGGATATCACTCCCACGAACCCAATGTATCGATGAACAATCAGCACATCGTGATTGCCGCCAACGGTATTACCTGGAATGAAGCCAAAAAGGGAGTGACTTCCAAAGAGCAGACTTTCTTTATCGTTCTGGAAAATCCGCTGAAGTCACAGACCGAAATAAGAGAATGGGAACTGTATTGATTAACCAGGCGGTTTCTGCGCGTCATACACAAGAAACAACGTTTCCAGTGAATGAAATGGGTGTACCTGCGAAGAGCGGTGGATATCACTCCATCGCTCTTCCCGTTTCCTGGCGATTTTTCGATAGGAAATTTGGGAGTTCAACCGTTCGGATTGCTCGAACCCTCGTTTTTGTGATACAGTATGACCACCATTAATCCATAGGGGAGATCGTACGTTATGGCTTATCTGATCGGCATCGACGTCGGTACGTCCGGCACAAAGACAGTTCTCTTTGACGAACGGGGCAAAGCCCTCGCCAGCCACACGGTGGAATATCCACTGCATACGCCCAATCCGGGCTGGACCGAGCAGGATCCCGAAGACTGGTGGAACGCCGCTGTCCAATCCATTCAGGCCGTTCTGAAGCAAAGCGGCGTCCCGGCGGGCGAGGTGAAGGGGATCGGGCTTTCGGGACAGATGCACGGTTCCGTTTTTTTGGATGAAAACCGGAAAGTCGTGCGTCCCGCCATTCTATGGAACGACAGCCGCACTGCCGAGGAATGCGCCGAAATCACCCGGTCAATTGGAGCCGACCGGCTCATTCACCTCGCATCCAATCCCGCGTTAACCGGATTTACCGCGCCCAAGGCGGTCTGGTTGAAGAACCACGAACCGGAGAATTTCAAGCGGACGCGTACCCTGTTCCTGCCCAAGGATTACGTCCGTTACCGGCTGACCGGCGAAATCGCGATGGAAGTTTCGGATGCAGCGGGTACACTGCTTTTCAACGTCCGCGAACGTTCCTGGTGTTCGGAAATCCTGAAAGGATTGGGTATCCCTCTCGAGTGGATGCCGAAAATATTCGAATCGACCGACGTGTGCGGAACCATCACGAGTGAGACCGCCCGCCTGACCGGCCTGAAGGAAGGAACGCCAGTGGTGGGCGGCGGCGCGGATAACGCCTGCGGCGCGACCGGAACCGGTGTGGTGGTCGAGGGCCGTGTTCTCTCTTCGCTGGGAACCAGCGGCGTCATTCTCGCGCCTTCCGCCAGTCCACAAACCGATCCCGAAGGCCGGGCACATACCTTCTGCCATTCGGTTCCCCATATGTGGTACTTGATGGGTGTCGTTCTATCGGCGGGGATGTCGTTGCGTTGGTATCGCGACGTGTTGGCGGACAGCGAACGGGCTCAAGCTCAAACGGAAGGCCGCGATCCCTACGACGTACTGACCGCCCTGGCGGCGGAAGCGCCGGTGGGCAGCGAAGGCTTGCTATTCCTGCCCTATCTGACCGGCGAACGCACACCCTTAAAAGACCCTTACGCACGCGGTGGCTTTATCGGCCTGACGATCCGTCATCAGCGCCGCCATCTGATCCGCGCCGTGCTGGAAGGAATCACTTTCGCCATGCGCGATTCGCTGGAAATCTTCCGCGCCCTGGGTGTAGAGATTCAGGAAATCCGTGCCACCGGCGGCGGCGCGAAAAGCGCTTTCTGGCGGCAGTTGCAGGCGGACGTGTACGGTTGCGAGATCGCCGTCATCGGCTCCGACCAGGGTCCGGCGTTCGGCGCGGCGATTATGGCGGGTGTCGGTTCGGGCGTCTATAAATCGATTCCCGAAGCCTGCGATGCCATCATCCAGGTCGTGCAACGTACGGAGCCCGACGGAACGCGTATGAAAGAATATAACGATTATTACGCCGTGTATCATTCCCTGTATCCGGGAATCAAGGCGGCGTGCCATACTCTTTCCAAAAAAGTGGCATCGTAAGGATACGGTTCGTACCGAGTTCGAATCCACGGAATCGATTAAGTGGCATGGAAACGTTGACTGCGATACTATTCTGGGGATGCTTCGGCATCCTCATTTATATTTATGCGGGCTACACGCTGGCCCTGCAACTATTGGCTCGTCTGTGGCCCAATCGCCATGAAGCCGACGATTCCCATACACCATCGATTACTCTGCTCTTTTCGGCCCGGAATGAATGCACATCGCTTCCCGCCAAGATGGAAAGTCTTCGACGTCTGGAGTATCCCCGCGAAAAAATCCAAGTATTGATCGCATCCGACGCTTCCACCGATGGTACAGATGAATATCTAGCCGTCCAGAAAGAGGTCGAATGGGTATCGATGCCCTCCCATTCCGGAAAGAACGCCGCCTTGAATGCTCTTCTGACGCGCGCCACCGGCGATATTCTGTTTTTCACCGACGCCAACACGATACTGCATCCCGGTTGTATCCGCGCGGCGGCGCGCCATTTCTCCGATCCCCAGGTCGGCGTGGTAGCCGGAGAACTACGGTTCATTCATGGAGAGGATTGGAACGCCATCGATCGAGGCGTAGGATTTTATTGGCGCTACGAAAATGCCGTTAAAGAATGCGAAAGCCGGTTGGGTTCTCTGTTGGTAGGCGGTGGCGCGCTACTCGCGGCGAGGCGCGAACTGGTGCAAGCGTTGGATCCCCGAATTGCCAACGATCTGGAAATCCCCGCGCGCGTCGGCGCTTTGGGATACAAGGTACTCTACGAACCAGCATGCCTGGGATTTGAAAAAGCCCATTCGCAAGCCTGGGAAGAAGTGAGCCGCACATCGCGCATCGTGGCGCGGGGTGTGCGAGGATTCTTCGTGTTATTCCCGGTGCTGATCAAAACTCCGCTACGGTTTTGGCAGTTCGTTTCTCATAAAGTCTTGCGTTGGTTCACACTCCCCCTGGCAGCGGGAATGATGGCCGGAGCCTGGGGATTGCGACAGGAAACCTTTCCTGCCGTTGTGCTTGTTTCAGGCGCGCTGGCGTTATTGGGCATCGTCGTGGGTGCGGTCGCCTTCGCGTTTTCCAGCCGCCCGCGCTGGATTCGCCCCTTTACGCTAGCGGCGCACCTGTTTGTCATGCAGGCCGCCGCTCTATGGGGCGTTGTGAAAGCGCTTGCCGGCCGGACACCCGCCACCTGGGCGATTCCCGAATCGACACGGCAGATTCCCCCCTCACCCGATCATTCGAAAAAAGGATCGTAAACGAGAGGGCAGGCGCGAGGCCTGCCCCTACGACAAACGGGTGGGAACACCCGCGCTCATTCCTCTTTCATCGGATCAGAAATCCAGAAGGGAATCCCATCACCTTATAGATGCCAGGGCTGGCGCATGGCTCGCGTCAGGCGCCGGTTGGCTTCTTCATCGGATGTTCCAAGGATGAAAATGCCATAAGTGGAGGAAGGCGAGGGGGGTAGAGT
>CAZFOX010000147.1:0-9588 GCA_964520565.1 uncultured bacterium
ATTGTTGGACGTTATGTGTCATACAGTATCAACGGGAAATCCACATTAACAGTCTGCCAGGAGTGCGACCGCCGGTTGCCCCACTGCTCCGCCTGTAACCTCCCTTTCCATCCACAAGACTTAACTATTCACAAAGGGGAAAAACTCTGCCGGAGTTGCCTGGCGGACTCTATTTATTGCAACTTATGCGGGAAACGGATTGAAGGGAAATTTTTCCAATCGAAGGACGGGCAGGAAAAATACTGCGCTCGTTGTTATTATAGTTATCCGCGATGCGCGGCCTGCGACCGGCCGGGGCCGGTTCACCGGCTTAGTAATGGAAAAACCGTCTGCGATAAATGCCTGGCTACCCTGCCTCGATGCGGAGCGTGCAATCAACCCATTATCGGGACATATTATCAATTCGATACCTCGGAACAGTTTTTTTGTGAGAATTGTAAGTTGACTGCACCCAAGTGTTATACGTGCGGCGTCCCATTGGGGCCGAAGCACTGGCTTTTCGATGACGGCCGGCGCATCTGCAATGCTTGTAACAACCGCGCCGTATACGATATCGCCCAGATTCGCGCCATTATGAACGACGTTCAAAAACTCTGTGCGGAGAACCTGGGTCTGGCTATCAAAATACCCTTCGAACTGCAGGTCAAAGATTTGAATAAACAATCCTCCGCCGATGCCATGAAAGCCAAGGAGGGGAAAAACGGGGATAGCCCCCTATTCGGCAAGGAGCTGGGTCTCTTCCGATTGATGAATGGAAAAACGGAAATCTTTCTGCTGTATGGATTGCCGATCGAGATGCTGTACGATACTGCCGCTCACGAGTACGCCCATGCCTGGCAGGCAGAAAATTGTCCGCCGGATCAATCGCCCGACTTACTCGAAGGTTTCGCGCAATGGGTTTCGTCGCAGGTTCTGCGGATCAAGAATTTTGAAAAAGCCTTGGAGCGTCTGGAAGCGCGAACCGATCGTCCCTATGGTACCGGCTATCAAAAAGTTAAACGCCTCGAACAATCGTTAGGACGAGCGGGTATGATGGAATATATCCAAAAGAACCGGAAGTAAGGTTTCCGATTCCGAGGGTGAATCCTCGTCTGTTTTCTCACCAGGGAAGCGGATACGTAATCACGTATTTCGCGTTCACCACCGATCCGCCAACGGTTACGATATCGCCATCCGAAACCACGCCATTCGATAGATCGAAATCCACGCCGGAATGTTTGGCATCAAAAAAGTGACGGGGATTGCCCCAACACATGACATTATCCGGACCGGCGCTGGCCAGACGATAACTGAATCCACGAGTACCCGATCCCGCTTCGCCTTTATCGTAATTCACGCCCGACCAATTATCAAAATAATCGTAGGTATCGAAAAAGTCGGGCCGTTCGACGCTCAATTGACTCCAAAACGGATCGATGGGGATAGCGCTCATATAGGAGACCGGCGTTGTTAGAGGGTAAAAACGATGGCTGAGGGCGATTTGTCCCGATTCGCCGGTGATGGCGTTATAGCGGGCGGGGGGGAAATTATTATAATCGAGTTGATAGGATTCCAACGCCGTTTTGATGTTTTTCATATCGGCCTGTGTGCGGGCGACTTTGGCGCGGATCTGGGCACTCAGAAAATTGGGTACGGCGATGGCCGCCAGAATTCCAATAATCGCGACGACAATCAACAATTCAATCAGCGTAAAGCCTTGTCTGTTCGCCTTCATAATCGACCTCCCCGGCGTAAAATCATACCAGTACGACTTCAATCTAACATATTTTGAAAAACGAATCCAGAAAAAATACATTTTGTGTCAGAGAATTTCCGTACAATCATACGATAGCAGACGCAATCAGGAAATGGGGGTTTTGACTGATGGCTTTTGATGAACAATTATCAAAAGGCGCTTATCGCATCCAGTCCGCCGGACCGTTACAGGGAACCATTCGCGTACCGGGCGACAAATCCATATCGCACAGGGCGGTCATGCTGGGTTCTCTGGCGGAAGGAACCACGTCGGTCTTTGGATTCCTGGAAGGCCAGGATTGCATCGCCACCCTCCACGCCTTCCATCGAATGGGAGTGGTATCCGAAAAGAAGAAGGATCGCCTTGTGATTCACGGCAAGGGTCTGCGCGGCCTGCGCCGTCCAGACGACACGATCGATATGGGCAATTCCGGCACCGGCACGCGCCTCCTGATGGGTATTCTAGCGGGACAGGATTTCGAAGCGACGTTGACCGGCGACGCTTCCCTGCGAAGCCGTCCGATGGGCCGAGTTACGAAACCGTTGTCGGAAATGGGTGCGGAATTTACGCCCTTACAGGAAGGTTCCGATCTGCCCATGCAGGTTCGGGGAAAGCCCCTCCATGCCATTCAATATGAAATCCCGGTCGCCAGCGCACAGATCAAATCGGCGTTACTGCTGGCAGGCCTTCTGGCGGAAGGCTTGATGAAAATCACGGAACCCGCCCCTTCGCGCGACCATACGGAACGCATGTTAAAAACCTTCGGCGTTACCCTGGATGGCGACAATCTTCACTATATCCTCGAAGGCGGACAAACCCTGCATGCCCGCGATGTCATGGTTCCGGGCGATTTTTCCTCAGCCGCATTTTTTATCGTTGCCGCTTCGATTATTCCCGGTTCGGAAATCCTGATCCAGGACGTGGGAGTGAATCCCACACGCACCGGTCTTCTCGACGTTCTTAAAAGTATGGGGGCAGATATCACCAAGCGCAACAAAAAATACTTCGGGGCGGAGCCGGTGGCCGATATTCTGGTGCGCTACGCTCCTTTGAAAGGCACAACCGTCAACGGAGAAACCGTCGTGCGCATGATCGACGAGTTCCCCATCTTCGCCATCGCGGCGGCCTGTGCTTCATCGCCCACTGTGGTTGAGAACGCGGAGGAATTACGCGTCAAAGAATCCGACCGAATTTCCGTGATGGTCGGCGAACTGCGCAAGATGGGTGTCGAACTGATCGAACGGGATGACGGTTTTGAAACCCAGGGAGGCGCACAATTTCAGGGCGCGGAGTGTTTCTCGAGCGGAGACCATCGAGTGGCCATGTCGCTTGCCATCGCTGGTCTGGCCGCGAAGGGTGAAACCATTGTCCGCGGGACAGGTCCCATCGATACTTCGTTCCCCACATTCTTCGAGTTGCTCCATACGCTCAGTCAAGGAAAGGTCAGTGATATTTCATGAAACGCATTCAACCCATCGTTGCCATCGATGGACCGGTCGGCGTCGGGAAAAGCAGCGTCGCCTCCAGCCTCGCAAAACGGCTGGGATTTCCCTATCTGGATACGGGAGCCATGTATCGAGCGGTTACGCTGAAAGCTCTACAGAATCAACTCGACCTGAACGACAGGGCTTCGGTTGCCGCTCTGGCGCAAAACATCGAGATTCATCTGGAACGTTCGGAAAACGAACTGAAAGTCTTTTGCGATGGGGAGGAAGTGACGGAGGCGATTCGCACTCCCGAAGTTAGCGCCGCTACTTCGCCGGTGGCCGATAATCCCCAGGTGCGCGAGCGGCTGGTGGCTCTCCAGCAGGAAATGGGAAAAGAAGGCGGCGTTGTCATGGAAGGGCGCGATATCACCACGGTGGTTTTTCCCGATGCGGAAATTCCTATCTATTTGGACGCTGATCCGAACGTACGCGCTGAACGGCGTTACCGGGAACTGATCGCCAAAGGCAAAGACGTTACGTTTGAAAAAACGTTAGACGATTTAATGGAACGCGACCGCCGCGACCGGGAACGTCCCGTGGGAGCGCTGACGGTGGCGGAAAGAGCGAAAATCGTCGATACCAGCCATCTCTCCCAGGAACAGGTTATTGAGACGCTATACGGTATTGTGATGGATTGGATGAAGAAAAGGTAATAAGCGAATGCCACCCTCACCCTTTCCCTCTCCCGGGGAGCGAGGGAACCACTTGCAAGAGGTCGATAATAAATTCGAATGGCGATACTTGGAGTAGGCGTAGACCTGGCCAGCATATCGCGAATGGCGAAAACGGTGGAGCGGTACGGCGACCGGTTTCTCCGTCGCGTGTTTCATCCCTCCGAAATCGAGTTTTCCCAAAAGCGCAAAAAGAACGTTGAATTTCTGGCCTCCTGTTTTGCAGTCAAGGAAGCCACGCTCAAAGCTATTGGCGATTTCCCCGGCAAGGGAGTCGACTGGAGCGAGATTTACATCACCCACGAGCGAACCGGCAAGCCAATCCTGCACATCGAGGGCAAGGCAAAGGCGTTGTGCGACGAAAAAGGGGTGCAAAAAAGCCATGTCTCCATCAGTCACGACGGAGACATGGCGGCGGCTTACGTGATACTGGAGGGGTAAGCGGTTATTCGACCATGTTACCCGGCCCGAACACGGCGATGTCGCCCAGGCTGACCATTCCGTTGCTTGAATCGTACCGGAGGGTGAAATCGTCGCCGTTGCCACCACCCGCCAAACTAGGCTTGCCGGTATTGGGACCGAACGATTTGATCAAATACGCCGTAGGACATTCACGGGCTACAGCTAATGATTCCGCCTGACTTCTCATGGCGAAAGGCGGGAAATAAGCGTAATAATCGGCACAATGGGCCTTATGCAGATCGGTGGAACCGCCCCAGCTGGTATCCTTAAATCCATAGACGTAACGATACCAAGTGAATTGCGCGCCGGATTCGCTATTGGCGTTGGCGGTCGTATGCGGTGGAGCGAAAACATCGACGGGAATGGAAGCAATATAATTGACCGGACTGGTTAGTGGATGAAGCCGGAAGGGATAAGTATACCGGTTATTATCGAGAAAATACTGTTCTTCCGCCATGCCAAGCGCTTTCAAATCCGATTTGCATCGCGCCACTTTGGCTCGAATTTGTGCATTCAAAAAGTTCGGCACTGCTATAGCAGCCAGAATTCCGATAATGGCGACAACAATCAACAATTCAATTAACGTAAAACCCTTTAATTTTCCCTGTACTCTCATCTACTACCTCCACATGACTTATTTGGAAAATACGAGATATCAAATTGGAATGGATTCCCCATGTGATACTCATGATATTATTATAGTATTCATACACGGAAAACGAAAAGGTGATCTGTAACAAATTGTGGAAATGATTTCAATTCCTCGTTCAATCGAATACAGTAGTGTCCCCCCCCTCATCGATGAGAATCCGGGAATGTAAAAAAGTGTATAGACAATCCATTGCGGATTACATACCTTTCCGTTTCAGATAGAATCCACCATAATGCCCACAGAAGTGCTTGATTTAGCGATCCGCAATCAACCGGCGTTTCGCACAAAAACGGCAAAAACGCTTATCGCGACAAGGTTTAGTAATCATGGAGAAAAAAAGCAAGTCGTTGTTATCGATAACTATCGGTCTGGGTATTTTATTCGGTTTGGCGGGCTGCGGTTCGAACTCGCCCGATGCGGTGTTTCATCGGGGTGTCCGCGCCTATCAGGAATCGGATCCCATCGGGGCGTCCCTGCATTTTGAAGATTTTATACGGAAGTTCCCCGGCGACGAACGAATTATGACTGCCTATCAAGCACTCGCCCGATGTTATTACGACATGAAGGATTACTCGAATATGCGGGCGGTTTTCGAAGAAATGAAAGAAAAATTCCCCGATCCCAACACACAAATCACCTGCGATTTTCAGATCGGCAACGCTTACTTCAACGAAGGATATTTCGATAAAGCCATCGGCAAATTCAACGAGATCGTCGACGCCACCACCAATCCTCGAATCCAGGTGCAGGCATTGGGCAGCCTGGCGGGCGTGTATGCCCGTCAAACCCAGGCCGCCACAGCGCACGCCTATTACGACCGAATCTATCAGATCGCACAAAACGAGATCGCCGATCCCACGGAAAGCCTGGATATCGAGTTGATGGCGTTGAGTGGAAAAGCCAATGTGATGAAAGCCAGCGCAGAATTCGAACAGGCGCGCGCCATCTACAAACAGACTCTCGATCTGGTAGCCAATGCCACAGAGATTTCCGGGATCGAAAACGACCGCGAAAAAGCGGTGTTAAACTGGGTGGCAACCTGGAAAGAGGCGGGCGATTATATTACCTCCGTTACCATGTATGATAAATTACACAACCATCCTTATATCAAACCGGATTCCAAACCCTGGTTAATCATCCACAAGATCGAAGACCTTCAATTTCTTTTCAATGAAGCTCATCGAGCCAATCAAACCATTCAAGATGGATCGAATGCGGTTCAAAATCCGGAGAAATATACCCCCGAAGAAATCGCGGTTCTGGTGAATGAAAACCAACGGATGATCAAGGATTTTCCCGATACCGATTTTGCCATCAACGCCCGGGTGGCCATCGCTCAGATCATACGGGATACCACCCCCGTGGAAGCGGAACAATATTTTAACGAAGCCATCGAACTCTACGAGAAATACATTACCAATCCGCCCGATCCACAAAGACCGTTGTTGGCCTTGTTTCAGATCGCCGATGCCCATATCCGTTACGATAAGTTGACGGAAGCGAAACAAACGCTCGAGCGGATAAAACAGAGTTATTCCCAAGTGCCTCAAGCCATGCAACGCGCCGCGGCGATGTTACAATACATCGATCGAGTCGAACGAGAAAAGGCCAAACCCAAGGAGGAATCCGGCGCCGCCGGAAATACCGTCTCGTCGGCCACATGAGCCATGGCGAATGTCCTGTTGTTTAATCCACCGACCGGCTTGTACCGGCGCGACAACCGTTGTCAGAACCGGGTCGAGGATCAGACCGTCAACGTCGTCTTTCCCCCGATGGAACTGCTGTATCCCGCCGCAATTCTCGAACGGGAGGGACATACGGTTCGCGTGCGCGATTATCCCGCTCATGATTCCACGTGGGACAATCTCATTTCCGATCTGAAAGAATTTCGGCCTCATTATGCCGTTTTCACGGCCACCATCGCCACGCTGGACAGCGATCTTCAATCGGCGGGTATTATTAAGGAACATTCACCCGAAACCATTACCGCTGCCAAAGGAGAGCCTCTCCACTATCTGGACGAAGACATTCTCCAGAAAACCGAAGATTTGGATATCATTCTGCGCGGCGAAAGCGACGGGTATATCACCGAATTCGTGAACGGCGTGGAATGGAGCACATTGCCGGATGTCACCATTCGAAAAAACGGACAGGTAATCCGCATCCACTCGGATCGTCCCCTCCTCGACCTGGATTCGCTTCCCTTCCCCGCCCGTCATCTGATCGACAATACGATATACCGCAGCCCGGAGACGCGCCAACCGCTAACCACCGTCGTCACCTCATTGGGATGCCCCTATAAATGCATCTTCTGCTCCGTCCCCGCCATGACCGGCGTCCATGTTCGTTACCGGTCGCCGGAAAACGTCGCTGCGGAATTGGAAGAATGCATGAGATTGTATGGAATCCGGGAATTCCTCTTTCATGCCGATACCTTCACCCTCAATAAACGATGGGTTATTGAACTATGCAGTCTGATCGTAAAAAAGCACCTGAATATCCGATGGGGATGTAACAGCCGCGTCGATTCCATCGATGAGGAACGATTGATCTGGATGAAACGGGCGGGATGCTGGGTGATCGGCTTCGGCGTGGAAAGCGGAAACAACGAACATCTTTCCGCCATGAAAAAAGGAGCCACCGCCGAACAGGCATATGAAGCGATTCGCCTGTGCCGGAAGCATGGAGTTCGGTCTCACGCATTCTTTGTTTTCGGTTTTCCCTGGGATACGCAAGAATCCATCCGTGAATTGGTGGCTTTCGCCCGGAATGTAGATCCCGATTTCTTCGATTTCAATGTGGCGTTTCCATTGCCCGGAACGGAATTGGACCGGTTGGTTGACGAAAAGAAACTGGTGGTTCGAGAACGCCTGCGGCGGGGCGGGTATGCCGTCGGCGCTGTATCGACCGAAACGCTCTCCGCCGGCGAATTGGAAAAATGGAGAAAACGGGCTTTGTGGAAAATGTATCTTCGGCCACACTACATTATCCGAACGCTGAAAAACGCCGGATCGCCGGGTCTCGTCCTTAATTACCTCCGAGCGGCGTCGGGGCGCATACTCAATCTGCTCCAATCGAGCCGCCGCGATGAAACAAAACCGGCGGAGTGAACAACTTGAATAGAATATCCTGTCAGGAGATCGCATTCTTATGTCTTCCTATTCCGTGCAATTAAAGGTAGCCGCCTGCGAAGAATTCGCCCGGGAACTGCAATCTACTCTTTCTCCGACCTTATGCGACGGCTACGAAGCGCTTCCCGAATCGAACTCTCTTTCCGTCGATGAGTTGCGTTGGCGCTCGTTCGACGATTTGATTCCTTTCCTGCATGGACGCGATCCAATCCGGGCGAAGAAAATATTGCTCGATGTGGGCGGATTCGGCGAACACTTTCCCCGTTTGATCGTCTATCTGGCACCGATTCTCTATCGATGGACGGGCGGGGAACTGGTGGTGATCCTCCCGGAAACCGAATATAAATACACGCTTCCCGCTATCGGCGATCTGCTACGTTCCTTGGAATTGCGTTCAAAAGGAATCCGGATCATCTCTTGCCCGACGTGCGCCCGATGCCGCACCAATTTTCCGGCGATGGTGCGTTCGATTGAATCCCGGTTGCATGCCATCGACAAACCGCTAGACGTGGCGGTAATGGGTTGTGAGGTCAACGGCCCCGGCGAAGCCAAAGCGGCCGATATCGGCATCGCCTTCGGCGATCAGAAAGGAATGCTCTTCAAGAACGGCGAAAAAGTGCGCGTGGTCACGATCGAAGAAGCGGCCGATGTCCTGCTGGAGGAATTGGAGAGGATGTGAGATGGGAAAACAGAATGGCGCTTATAAAATAAGAGCCATATCTCGGATTCCGAATCGTGATGCTTCTCCAGCCAGTCCCGCCACTCGCGGCGGCTTCGAACGTCAAGCAATTGTAGATTCTTCATTTTGCTTATCCAGTACGTTTTCCACTTCCTGCCCGTGAGAGAATTCGATGGCATTCCCATCGGGATCGCGAACCAGGCATAGGTACATCGCCACAGGCCCCATATCCTTGGGACCGAAATCGAGCACTCCTTCCCTTCGAGCGAATTCGGCCAGCCGGTCGACATCCTGGCGGGAAGGGAGCGAGAGCCCGAAATGATCGTAACTGGGTTGTTCGGAAGGTTGGTAGGGCATTTCCAACAGAACGATTACAAAGTCTTCTTTTACTTCGGCATTCCCCAACCACGCGACACGCGTCTGATTTTCCTTTCGTTGCGCCACAATATTCAGACCGGCGTATTTCTTATAAAAAGCCGCGGTTTCTTCGATATTTCTTACACGTAGTGCAATGTGAGTCAGCCGGGGTGTCACGTGCATGGTATTCTCCCATTCCTACCAAATCCCTCTTCGAGAATCGAACGATTATATCAAAATCTCTTGGGTGGTAAAACGGGAAGGACAAATGACAATAAAATCGAGGTTCACTATCATTCTTTTCAATTTTTGTATGCGGATGGATTGTGTCAACGTTCACTTTTTTGATAGGATGGGAATACACTACTGTCCCAACGTTTAAAACGAAAAGTGTTGTAAGTATCTCAAATATAT
>CAZFOX010000148.1:0-9582 GCA_964520565.1 uncultured bacterium
TATTGATATTCTTCTTCAAGAGTAATAATCTGGGAAACAATGATGACGAGCGACAAAAAGATGATCCAAAGATATAAGTCACAGATCCTATGCATTACCTTCTATGTACTCGCCATTGTTGTTTATACGATATGGTCAAACCATTCTGCAACAATTGCGACACTCAAAACAATCGATGATCGTCTCCAGCTGGCCGCTTTAAGCCTGAAACATATATTGGCGGAAGATTTCCACGACCGCGCCATCGATCCGGATTCCATATCCTTCGAAGAAGAAATGCGAAATCGCAAGGCGGTCTCTTCCTTCGCATTTGAATCCGAATTCGAATGGCTCTACACCCTTGTGGAAAAAGACGGGAAATTCTTTTTTTCCGCCCCCTCGGTAACCGATGAAGAAGCCAAAGAACGGAAATCCTGGTATTTCTACCCTTACGAGGATATCCCCGAAGAGTTTATCAAGGCCTACCGGGAGAAAAAAACGGTTTTCATTTCTTATACCGATCAATGGGGCGTTTACCGTTCGGCAGCGGTTCCTCAAACCTCTCCCGGCGGAAGAACCTACCTGGCCTTCGCGGATTATAACATCAGCGATATCAACAAGATACTGCATAAAAACCTGATACAATCCATCCTCACTGCCATTTATTTCCTGCTGGCATCCATTCCCTTTGTCCTTGCATCTTTTTGTAAATTTCATTCGTATAACCAAAATCTGCAAGACATCAATCGCCAACTGATTCAACACAAAGAACATCTGGAAGAATTAGTGGAAGAACGCACCGCAGCGCTTCACTTGGCCAACGATCATTTACGGAAAGAAATCGAGGAAAAAAATCTCGCGGAAAAAAATCTACAGATCAAACACGACAATCTCCAGAAAGCGCTGAACGAGGTCAAAACGCTCAGCGGCCTGTTGCCGATCTGCTCCTATTGCAAAAAAATCCGCGACGACCAGGGATATTGGAATCAATTGGAAGAATATATCGAAGATCATTCATCCGCCGACTTTAGCCATAGCATCTGCCCCTCATGTCTCCAAATCCATTTCCCCGGAAAGAAATTGCATAATTCAAATTTATAAAATCAATAATTATAGTACTACTATAAATATAGGCAACCCCCCATCCCATGATAAGGAGCGCGGGCGTCCTCGCCCGCACGCCTATGTGCCCTCTCTCGTCACGGTCTTGTCATTGCGAACGATGTAAATCAATCTCCCTCCATTCCCAAATAAGGAGCGCGGGCGTCCTCGCCCGCACGCCGATGCATCCAGTTCTCTCTCGTCTTCCCCTTGATATACCCCCACCTCTCCCGATAGATTGGATAGTCTTAATCGCGCGAATAAGGAGCAACTTGTATGATCCATCGGCAGCCTTGGTTGATATTGGGATGCGTTGCCTTCGGATTGTGTTGTGCGGCGTGCCGGTTACCTACCGAATTGAAACCCACGTTTTCCCTCTCGAATGAAATTCTGGTCTTCGATTCAACCATGAAACCGATCAAGCGGTTTTCCGGCCTGCCAGGCATCCCCACGGATATGGAAGTACTCCCCAACGGCCACGTCCTGGCGGCCGTGGACGGGGCGGGACTCATGTATATCGATCCCACGGTTGGACGAACGTCCTCCTTCTTCGGCCCCTCCTCCGTGGCGGATGTGGATATCCTATCCGGCTCGGCCATAAACAACCTGACTCCCAGTTTCCTGACGGTCAGTGAAAAAGAGACAGCAGCCCGTTTCTTGGATGCCGGTGGACAAACCATACACACTCTCGCCGTTCCCCTGGGAACGCGCGCCGTCTCCTGGTTGGAAAATAAACGTCTATTGATCGTTCATGCCCCATCGAGCCGTCTCCTCGAAATCGCCGAAACGGGAGAGACTGCCTGGGAAAGCAATCTTCCCCTCCGGCAACCCTTCGATGCCATCCATACCCTCCAAGATACCTTCCTGATTGCCGATTTCGACAACCACCGCATTGTTGAAATCGACCGCCAAAACAACGTCCTGGCCGAAGGGCGTGGCTTTAACCACCCCCGCCGTCTTCAACTTCTTTCCGATGGCAACATTCTGGCAGCCGATTCCGACTTGAGGCGTATCGCCGGCTTATCCCGGCCTAATCTTGTTTTCCCTATCGTTGAAGAACTAAACCGCCCTCATAGCCTGGCCTACGATGAGATTCATCAACGCCTGTATGTGGGAGTCGAACCCTTCTTTCGCCCCAATCCCGGCGATCTAACACCCAATCCATCCCCGGTTCGGAAACAGTTTATTCTCGTTGGCTTAACCGGAACGTTTCTTCTGGCAATCGTTTTCTTACTTCTGATCCGTTTCGCCGGATCGATCCGTGAAATCGGATACCGCTTGTTGACCGGCATTCAAATTTGGCGCGATACCCTGCAATGGCCATTGCTGACCGCCGGAATCGTAATCAGTATGATCGCCTGTGGTCTTTTGGTAATGAAATATATCGCCTGGGGATGGGGAACCGCGGCGGTGGGAATCCTGATAGCCATACTGGCACGCTATCCCGATTGCCTGAATCCATCTGGAAACGATCCCGCCTCTCCTTCCAGTCCGCCGGGTCGCATAATCCGTCATCCCGTTTTATTATGGATGGGACTGGTTCTATTCTGGTGGGCTTTCCTTTGGACTCATCTGCAGCCGCTCAGTTTCTGGCCTCTGATTCCCTGGTTGGCCGCTCCAGTATGCTGCGCCTGGAGTTTCCAGGTTAAACCCCGCGATCGAGAACGCTCCCGGTTCCCCTGGCTCCCGGCGATTCTTATCCTCGCCGCTTTTTTCCGCTTCTACCGGATTGAAGATATTCCCTGCGGACTGTGGCTGGATGAAGTGTTCTTCTTCTGGTGCGCGTTGAGCGAATATACGAACCAAACGCTGGCTCCCTTTCATGCCACACCGCTTTTTGATACCAGCACCTTCGACATCCCCAACTTGTATCTCGTTGCCACAGTCCTGGCCTCCAAACTATTTGGAGCCTCGTTTCTTTTAGTCAAGTGCTTTTCCATCGTTCCCTCCCTGGGCATCGTCGCCGGAGTCTACTACCTGGGAAAATGGACGTGGGGGCCGTGGGTGGGACGTTGGGGCGCGTTGCTCCTCGCCGTAAACGCCTGGCAGGTGACCTTCGCCCGGTGGGGATGGCTGCAACAAGCCTATGTCTGCCTGGCGATTTTCGCCCTCGCATTCTTCTTCCGTTCTTATCGCTGGAAATGCCCCCGCTCCGCCGCCTGGGCGGGAATTATCCTCGGATTCGGATTTTATACCTATGTCCCCATCCTGATCACCACCGCCACGATCTTTCTGTTGTTCCTGATCGCATTCATCGAAACATCCCGCCGCGAATCGCTCCAATTGATGCTGATTCTCGGCCTTCACACCGTTTTGGTATTCGCTCCATTATGGGATTATTATTTAATCCTGCCGGGAACCTTTGGCTCGCGTGCGAAAACCGTTTCCCTCGTTCCCGAAATCTACCAAGCCGGTTCGTTCAAACCCCTGCTCAATAACCTGTCGAAATACGCCGCCATGTTGCACGTCCAGGGAGATTTCAACCCCCGTCACAACATCCCAAACAAACCGCTGCTCGATCCGATGACGGGTGGTTTAGTCCTGGTTGGACTGGCTTTGGCGTTGCGGCGGTTCTACCGCCCCCCCGAGCGGACTCTCCTGCTTGCGCTTCTTCTGGCGCTGGCGGGGGGTGTTTTCAGCGCCGCCAACGAAGCGCCGAACAGTTTCCGTACAGGTGTATTCGGCCCTCTCATTTGCCTGACGGCTGGCCTTCCGATGGCCGCTCTCCTTGGAATACGGCGACGAAACGAATCAAAACGTCTTCTCATAAAATATGGAGTGCATGCATTTTCATTCCTGGCAATCGTCACCATCGCATCGTGGAACGCATATCGGTATTTTGTTCAATTCCCCTCACCGGATACATGGGTAGGAACCTTCGGCGCCGTTCATCATCGCATCTATACCGAACTCACACCGGACGATCTCGGATCGGAACGCCTTTTTGTTCATCCCTCCTTCACCAATTTGACCTTGAGAGTCTATACCTATTTCCTGGAAGAAAAACAAAACCGCCGCGATGCCAGCATATTCAATCAACGTTACCTGGCTGTGGATGTAAAGAAGGGACAACCGCCTCTCTCTCCCGGCCTAAACACATTCGTCATGCCGCCGGATTATGAGGATTGGTTGCGGACAAACTATCCCGGTATGGAGCTGACTATTCTAAAGAATCCCTACGATGCGGCTGTTGCGGTAATGGGAAAATTAAACCACGATCGCGATCATAATCTAACCGAGTCGACGGATGAACGGGAATAATATATATAACCTACCTATTCATATAATATTACGTATCTATATCGGACAATCGTTCATTCATTGGGAACCGAATTTGAATTAGCAAGAAAATATTGATTACTATCTTGACAAATTTACTAAACTATACTAGAATGGTCTACAATAAATCCTCAGAAAAGGAGATTTGGACCATGAAGAAAGTATGGATTGGTTTTGGAATCGTTTTGGTAGCTTGTTTTACAGTCTACGGTTTGGTTTCAACGGTGAATGCCTCCAGCAGCCCCGCGGCAATCGCCGCCGAGACCAGTGCCAAGGCAGAATGCCCTATGGCCAAGCAGACGGCGGCTGGAGAATGCAGTCTGAGCAAGAGCGAATGCGATCAAACCAAACAGACGGCTTCAGCCGATTGCTGCAAGAAAGATGCTTGCGAGAAAGACAGCGCTCAGACAGCACAGGCTGATTCTGGATGCTGCCAAAAACAGGCTGCGGAAGGAACCTCCCAGACCGCTCTGAACACGGAAAGTCAATAAATGCAAGCACCTTTGCACGACCTGCACGGAGTGCGAACGGGTAGCAAAACTTGTAACAGAATCGAAAAGGCGTGGAACGACCACGCCTTTTCCTTTTCCGTTACTCTCGAGTAAAAGCCAGTTGCCTCTATCCTAAAAACGAACAGATATACTCGGTCACTCCCTCTTCCACTTCGATATCGAACGAAGAATTCCCCGCGATCTGGAAATAATCCCCGGTCTTATACCGGCCCCAATCGTCCTCTCCAGCGGCTTTGACACGGCAGGAACCCGAGACGATATCCATTCGCTCGGGAGCGCCCGTGTTGAAATGAAACGAACCCGGGTAAATCAATCCCAGGGTTTTCTTGGAACCATCCTGAAAGTAAAGAGTGTGGCTGACCACTTTGCCATCGAAATAGATGTTGGCTTTCACGACGGCGGATACGTTATCAAATTGCGCGGGAAACGTCGAACTCATGATTTTCCAACCATTCATTCCATAAGGTGGTTTTCCAATCAAAGCGATGCTTTGATTCGAGTGGACTTATTATAATGAGGTATACCAGAAATCAATCCCCGGATTCTTGTTTGTCTTACATGTAATAGATGGTTGTGAAAATCAGATCGGTAATGATAATCAGTAGAATCGAATACACAACCGATCGCGTGGTTGCAATGCCGACTCCCTCCGCGCCGCCTTCGACCGATAACCCTTCGTGGCAGGAAACCAGCGCGATAACCGCTCCAAATCCCACACTCTTCATAAGCCCGGCGCGAAGATCGGTCAGGGTAAGATTGGAAGTGATCCCATTGATGTACTGCCCAACGGTCATGTTGAGATCGAGAACGCCCACACACATCCCGCCGGCCATGCCGATAAAATCATCGATAATAGTCAGGCAGGGCAACATACAAACCAGCGCGATCAGGCGGGGCACGACCAGGAACGGGATAGGCCGCAAGGCCATCGTCTGCAAGGCCATGATTTCCTCGCCCACCACCATCGTTCCCAGTTCGGCGGTGATGGCCGCTCCCACGCGGGCGGAGATCACGATGGCGGTAATGAGAGGCCCGATTTCCCGGCAGACGGTGATAGCCACCAATCCGGAAACCAGGTTCCCTGCGCCGAATTTGTTGAGCTGATAGGCGCTCTGCATGGCGAGGATCAATCCCACCAGAAAATTAATCAGCAACAGAATGGGCAACGAGCGCACGCCCGCTTCCAGCATCATGTTGACTGTCGCCTGGCGGCGAATGACCTTGGGATTTTTCCAGGGAGCGATCAGAACGTAATAAAGTGCAGAGGAAAACAACCGCCATAGCCGGGCCGTGTATACCAACAGGTTGATGGTTTTCTCTTTGAAGGGAGAAGAGGCGGTTTGTTCGTCAGCCATTGTTTTCTCGCTTGCCAGTGATTTCTGCCTCAAACTGGGCTTACCTGGTTTATTTCAACGTAGAGAGCCATTCGGTGGTACCATAGGGGTTTTCTTCGGTGGGCGTTAATCCCAGCGCATTCAGCAATTGTGCGTAGACGCGCAGATAGCCATACCGGGACGTGACGACGTTGCTTTGAGCGACCACCAATTCGGTTAACGCCTGGGTGACGTCGAGACTGTCGGCGAATCCTTCTTCGTATAGATTGAGAAACCGCTCGTGATTTTCTTTAGCGACAATCTCCGATTCCAGAGCGATATCCAGGTTTCGCTGTTCTTCCTGCAGCGCCAGGGCGGATTGTTCGACCAATGTCTTGATGGTGCGCGCCGTATCGTCGTACCGGTTTTTCTGGGCTTCCAATTGGGCTTTGGTACGTCTGATTTTGGCGATTTTTCGGCCTCCTTCAAAGATGGGGACTTCGACCTGCGCCTGAATCGTCCATTCCTTATCTTCGAAATTGATTCGTCCACTTTCGCTGAACCCCCAGCTTCCACCCACAGAAACACGAGGAGCGAATTCCCCCTTTGCAATCTGAACGGACTCGTTCGATTGATCCACCAGATAGGAGGCCACTTTGATAGAGGGATGATTTTGTTCTGCGAGCGAGAATAGGTTTTCATAATCGCGCATAGCATCCAGATTTTCCGAAACGGGATTGTATTCGGCTAATGCTCCTCCTTCGAATCGATATTGATTGTCGATGGATTCGCCCATCACCTGATTGAGTTGCACCTGGGCATTACGCAGGGCGATCTCGGCCGAAACCACGTCGCGTAAGGCGGACGACCGGGTTAACTCTGCCCGTAACACATCGGTACGAATCCGCATGCCGGCATCAAAATTGGATTGAGCGGTATTGAGTTGTTTCTCGGCCAGCGTCAGACGTTGCTTCTGCACGTTCAACAATTCCTGGGCGCGGAGAACGTCAAGATAAGCCGCCACCGTATTGAACACCACGGCTTGTTCCTGCCCCTTTTCCTGCCAGGCCGCCGCTTGCGACTGCAATTCGGCTAGTTTGATTTGGCCGATCACGCTACGATCGAAAATCAATTGCCCGATTTGGAACTTGTTATCGTAATTGGCTCCGGAAAATCCCATTTGATTCGGATCGAACAATCCGGCAAAAGGAGAATCGGCGGGAATACTAAACTTAAAACGATCCGATTCGGTTTTCCGCATGCTGCTGTTAAAGGATACTTGAGGCCAATAAGCGCTATAGGCTTCGCTTTTGGAATGAATCGAGGCTTTTGAATCGAAGCGCGTGGCGATTAATTCCCGGTTTAATTCCAAGGAACGGGAAACCGCATCGGCGAGTGTCAGTACCGGTACATTTTCCGTTCCGGATTCCGCCGCCGCTCCCGGCAAGGCCAGAACCAATAAACAGGCAAGCATCCCAAACAAAACAAAACCACCCACAGGGCGAGGCATTTTTTTCTCCGATTTCAATGGCGAAAAAGCCATAATCTAAACCTCCATTGTTTCATTCACTTCCGGCTAAAAACATGAAGGGAATGACGTTCGATGTTATTCCAGTAAGTTTCTCCGAGTTCGCTGTGTTACTCAACCCTTGTACGGGAAAAGTGATCAGATTCCAATCTTCGATCTGTGAATTCCCATCCAAACAATCCCCTCCGATCGGCACACTGCGCTTGACAACGTTAACGTTATTCCCAAGAATGCGGGAACCAGTATTTTGTGAAACCCAACTCGCAGAAATGGGAGGAATGCAGGTGGAAAAATCAGCCGGAGTGCAAAAACAAAACGTACTGGAAGGGGTTACTGTTTACCACTGGATTGTCGTCATTATCGCTTCGTGCGGCTGGCTATTCGACTGCATGGATCAACGGATATTCGCACTCGCCCGGCAACCGGCAATCAACGAACTGGCAGCTGCGGGGACTTCCAAAGAAACCATCGGCGATTTATTGGGTCTGGCAACCGGGATCATGATGGTCGGCTGGGCGACCGGCGGCATTATCTTCGGCATTATGAGCGATAAATGGGGCCGTGTGAAAACCATGGCGGCCACCCTTTTGGTTTATTCGGGTTTTACCGGTCTGTCGGGTATCTCCCAGACGGTTTACGACTTTCTTTTTTTCCGTTTCCTGGTCGGTCTTGGCGTCGGCGGAATGTTCGGTTCGGCGACAACCCTGGTAGCGGAAAGCGTACCCGCTAATTTCCGGACCATGGCCCTGGGTTCATTGCAGGCGCTTTCCGCCTGCGGGAACATTATTGGATCGTTGATTACCTGGCAAATTAAACCGAGCACCACCGATGTTTTTCTCGGCCTCTCTGGTTGGCGACTTGTATTTTTTGTCGGGATTTTACCTTCCTTACTCATCATACCCATTCTCTTCGTTCTCCGAGAACCCGATGCCTGGAAAGAAGCCAAGAGAAAGGCCTCCGAAAGTATCGATAAAACAAAGCATATCGGATCGATCGGTGACTTATTTCGCAACAAGACCTTACGGCGCAATACCCTCGTCGGCGTTTGCCTGGGTTTAGCCGGTATGGCAGGTCTTTGGGGAATTGGTTTCTTCTCGCCGGAATTGATCGTTACAGCCCTCGCCCCTCAAGGCGCCACACCATCCCAGATCGACGAGGCTCGAGCGTTTGGAACCGCCCTGCAGGATGTGGGTTCGCTGCTTGGAATGATCACATTTACATTTGCCACAACCTATTTATTGGGACGCCGACCAGCCTTTTTTATTTCATTTGTTCTCTGCTTCTTTGTAACTATATTTGTATTTCAGAATTTAAAGACAGCCACCAATGCGTATTGGATGCTTCCCATGATGGGATTCGCTCAATTGTCTGTGTTTGCGGGTTACTCGATCTATTTCCCCGAATTATTCCCCACCCGCTTGCGAGGAACCGGCGTCGGCTTCTGTTACAACACGGTTCGATATTTAGCTGCGTTCTTCCCCTCCATGCTTTTTGGATTAAACCGGATACTCACCAGCATGCAGTTTGAGGCCCCTTTCCGGACCGCCGCCACCATTATGTCGGCCATTTTTATTCTGGGTGCCGTCGCGGTATTTTGGGCTCCGGAAACAAAGGACCAGCCTCTACCAGAAGATTAACCAATTCAGAGTCTTATATACAAGCCACCAGCGGCTTTCCCAACATTGGGAAGCCGCCGGTTTTCAGATGTCGCATAGACAAAATATTCATTGAAGGTTATAGTAGTAACTCATGAAGAAGTTTTACTCCGTTTCGCAATACACTGGAATTTCTTGAAGAATATCCAGGTGTAGATTTGACTCATTTATCCTTTCAGTTATTCAATCGGCATTTCGATCCATTCTTCTCGGGG
>CAZFOX010000149.1:0-9558 GCA_964520565.1 uncultured bacterium
GCGAGACCGGTTTCCAGGGATACTGCCTGGCGGAATTAGGCGATACGAATTCCGATCCCGTGCGGATTCTGAAATACTTTCGCTGCCTGTGGCTGGCGTACCAGGATTTGTTGTGATCGAAGAAGCACAGCGAGTCCCACTCCAACCACCCAAATGACTGGAATAAACCATGCACGAGAAAACTTCGTCGCGGGGTGAATTGCTCGCGCTGGGCTTTGGAACCACCACAGCGATGTGGACGGTGGGGTATATTTGCCATATCCCACCCGCCATCGTACCCAGCCCGCTGGTACTTCTGTTGTTGCTGTTGTGCCTGATCGTAAGCGGATATGTGGCAGGCAGAACCACGGGGCGCGGTTGGATCGCCGGTCTGCAAACCGGGCTGATCGCGGGCGCGTTGAATCTACTCATCCTCGGAAGCCTGATAACCGGAGATCAACCCAACCGGATCGTCCCTTCCGCATTGCTCTGGCTTCCCGGCTCGTTGATTGTATGTTCCGCTCTAGGCGCACTCGGGGCGGCTTTCTATGGGAAAAGAATGAGTTCGGCCGCGATTCCCTGGACTTCGGCATTCGCCTGGGTGACGGCGACCGCCACCTTTTTCCTGCTCGCGATCGGCGGGATTGTCACCGCCCAAGAAGCGGGACTGGCGGTCGTCGATTGGCCCAATTCGTTCGGCTATAACATGTTTCTCTATCCGCTTTCACGGATGACGGGAGGAATATATTTCGAACATGCACACCGGCTGTTCGGTTCGCTGGTAGGACTGACGACGCTGACGCTCGCCATCCATCTATTCCGAACTGACGACCGTACCTGGATACGAGGATTGGGATTTGCCGCATTGGTCATGGTGATCGTTCAAGGCATTCTGGGAGGTTTGCGAGTAACCGGCCGCCTGACTCTCAGCGCGTCGCCCGAAGACACCGCCCCCAATCTGATCCTGGCAATGATCCACGGCGTATTCGGACAGGTTTTCTTCGCCACACTGGTATCCATCGCGGTGTTTACTCTTCCGTCCTGGCGAAATCCCCGGAATGTTATTCGAACTTCGTCGGCTCGTACGGAACGGATAATGGCGATTTTTCTGGTAGCCTTGACGGTCGTCCAGATCGCCACCGGCGCTATCCTGCGCCATACCGCACAGGAGGTAATGGTACACATCGGCGGTGCGGTATTCGTTGCCGTATTGGCCGCCGCTTGTGGGATTCGCGCCTGGGGATTGTATGCCGGGCAATCCCTCCTGCAAAAAATCGGGCTCTCCCTGATCGGCATCGTTTCGTTTCAGCTGCTTCTGGGCCTTCTGGCGCTTTGGGCAACGAATGTCGAACGAACGGTTCAAGCAGTTCCGACGGCGCTGGATGTGGTTTTCACCACCCTTCATCAGGCAACCGGCGCGGTTGTATTGGCCGTGTCGGTTGTGTTGTTGTTGTGGGTATTTCGTTTATTGAAATCCCCTTGATCGTCTCCACCGGAAGTCTCAATCACAGATAATCCTATGCCGCCTATCGCCGTTATCCTTGCGCTCATTACTCTGATTCAATGGAGTTTTCTCGCTTTTCTGGGAACCCGGTTAAGCCACATTCCCCCTTTTCTTCTCGTCGGGATTGCGCTGAGCGTCAGCGGCCTTACCAGTTCCTATACCTACCGAACCTGGCGTATACCTTTTCGCACTTTTTCGATCGGTGTATGGGGAATTTTCGGTTATCATTTTTTCTTCTTTCTGGCGCTGCGTTTCGCGCCCCCGATTGAAGCCAATCTCATCAATTATCTTTGGCCGCTGCTGACCGTCGTACTCTCTCCCTTATTCCTCAAGGGATATCCCTTGCATCTCCATCATGGCCTCGGAGCCGTTCTGGGTCTTTTGGGCGCGGGTCTGATTGTTTCGGGGGGAAAATTACAACTCGATATTCATCATCTCGACGGTTATCTTTTGGCGCTGTGCGCGGCGGTATCCTGGTCGACCTATTCCCTGCTGACCAAAAAAGTCCCTCCTTTCCCTACAACAGCCATCGGGGGGATCTGTTTGTTTTCCGGCCTGATCTCTTTCGGCGTTTATTTTATGGAATCCTGCTCATTCGATGCGTTTAGCTTGTTATCGTTGGCAGATTGGATCTATTTGGTTCTTACCGGGTTGGGACCGATGGGATTGGCTTTTTTCACCTGGGATGCCGCATTGAAACGGGGCGATCCTCGAATCATCGGCGCTCTGGCCTATCTCAATCCCATGCTATCCACTCTGAATCTGGTTGTCTGGGGCGGCTATTCCATTTCCTGGATCGCCATTCTGGCCATGCTGCTGATCGTCTCGGGAGCCGCGATGGGTTCGCTGGACTTATTCAGAAAAAAAGCGCCGATGGAATCGAATCAAACCAATCACGAGCCCGATCGTTATTTCAGGCGACGATAGGTTTCCAGCATCCAATCCGCATCGGTTTCAAGCGTCTTCACATCTTCCGGCCGAGGTCGAATTGTATTCAGAAACTGGGGATTTTCTATACACCGCAACAGGCAGGCATAAAGAGAGTCGGCGTTTCCCAACTCAAACAACAATCCATTGTGTTCGTCGCGTACCAGATCCGCCATGCCCCCAAATCGCGAGGTGACCACTGGCGTTCGCGACAAAAAAGCCTCATGGATCGTAATGGGAGAATTCTCAAACCAGATCGAAGGAACGACCAAAACATCCGTATCGGCGAGAATGCCGGGAATATCGCTGTTTTCGGCGCGTCCCTTCAGAACAATACCGGGATGAGCAATCGCATTTTGAATCCGTTGGACGTAATCGGTGAATTCGCTGGTATTCCCATAGACGTTCAGCAAAGCGGAATTAAGAGGCAACCGGTTAAACGCCTCGATTAATACATGCAGCCCCTTATGTTCGGCCAGGGTTCCAATATAAGTGAAGCGCAACGGAAGCGAGAATGGCCGTGTGGAAATGGGATATCCCTGCGTGTAAATGCCGTAATCGGAGTACACGATCTTTTCAGGGGAAAGACCGTACTCGATGAATTTATTCCGCAAAAAACGAGAGGGTGCGATGAATAAATCGACCCATTCGAATAACTCGAACGTGCGCCGGGTTCGAGTTTCCACTTTGGCTTGCAGCGATTTTTGTTGAAAGCGCGCCAGCCAGCGCTGGAGACTGGATTGAAATCGGGATTGCAGAGAAGGCTGAAAACCCACCGAATTATGCCCGGCGATCCGGGGTTCTGCCCAGCATGCGGAGCAAAAATCGATTTCTCCTCCGGGATCGGCCTGTGTCTCAAATACCAACTCACGTTTTCGCCCGGCGTATTGCTTAAGAGAGATTCGATGAGAATGCCAGCCGCGATCATCTTTGAGTTGCTTTGGATGAAGCGCGCGGTCGAAAAGAGTCTCTCCCGCACAACGGATCGTAAAACGAACGCCATTCCCCAATTGCTCGTAAACACTGGGAGGCATTCCGATGGCAAATAGTAAATCCGAATCGGGCGCGATATCGCACCGTAGAACGATGGTCGATGGGGGATGCGCGTATATCACTTCGCGACTGTCGCCGCCGATATCGCATTGTCCCCGGCTAACGAACGTCCGTTGGGGCGTTCGAATTTTGCCCTTTGCCATGCGGGCGAGTAGAGTACCCTCACGCCCTCGCTCCATCCAGGAGAGAATTTTCTTCAAGGGACGAATGCCGCGTGAGACGCCGAATGAATAACGGGATATACACTCGGCGCAGAGAGATCGATCGACGGAGTGACAGATTTGGCCTTCCCCGCGAAAACGCTGCCCGCCGTTGCGCGGACAGGTCAACCAGTAATCGTGCAATGTGAATACGATGGGAATCTTGCGTTCCTTGCACAAACGGACGCATCCAAACGAAAGGCCCAGCAGGTGATGGAAATGAACCGCATCGGGCTGAAATTCATCCAGGCAATCGGCGAAAACGTTTTCGATTCGCGGATTCCGATACGTTTCCTCGAAAGAAGAAAACGTGTGATTGTTGACGATCTCCCAAAAAGGCAAGCCCTCGTATTCCCCCCGCCGCAAGGAATAAGCCGGACGGGCATGATCGATTTCACTATAAAAAAGCCGGACATCGTGGCCTTTCGCGCGCAATGCCTGGCTGAGGTAATAGCAATATAATTCCGCTCCGGCCTGATGGGTGGGCAGAAAATCGTGAATGACCTGCAGAATCTTCATCCGTTCCCGGACTCCTTACTCTTTGGCGTCCAGCCCAGTTTTCGCAAGAACCGGTAAATCCGGGTTCGGAAGATCGCTTGCAGATCCTGCTGGAGAGACTGATTGTCCTGCATCAATTGATTCATCCTCGATGTCAGATGAGGAAGTCCCTCGAGAATCGAACCGGCCGGTTCCACGCCCAGCGGAACAACCGTTTCGCGGAAATGTTTTTCCTGCTCTTGAAGAAGGGTTTCCAGATTGTGGCTATGCTTCTGGTTTTCCTTCAACATCTTTTCCAGATTGGAAGCGTGATCCTGCATGGATTTCAGCTGCTTGTCGAACGATTGCAATAACGTTTCCAGATTCGTGCAATGTTTCAATAATTCTTCGTTCCGGTTTTCTCCCCGGTCCACCAGCGCCAGTAGGTTCTCTCGCTCCTTTTTCTGTTCTTCCAGCAACCGTTGCAGGTTATCGCCATGCTTCTGCAGGTTATTCAACCGTTCTCCGTTTTGAGTCAAATAGGATTCCAGATTGGCGGCGTGTTTGTGTTCTTCCTGGATGACGAGTTCCAGATTCTTGAGATGTTCCAGAAAACGCTCCAGCCGTTCGCCTTGATCGGTCAGGTACGAATCCTTTTCCCGTAAAACGCCCACCATGGAAAGAGAAACGATGAGATCGGCAAGCGGCCACAAACCGGCCTGGATTTCGGGAGAATCGCTTCGCGAGCGAATCGCATGCAAGGAACCCGGAATCGAACCCCGAAAAGCGGCGATGACGGTTCGATAGCAGGGATATTGATTGTCGATTTCATAACAATGGCGATTGTAAAGTGCATTCACCTGCCGGGCGCCTTCCCGAAGTTCCGGTATGCCGCTTAGGGTAAAACTGGCCATTTGCATGGCCAGCCATCGAGGTAAATATCCGTTGGCGAATTCGATGGTGGAAAACCGATGATCGCGAAACTGCTGAAGAGTATCGGCGCGGTTGGGGAGCGAATACAGCGCGTGTTCGCATAAAAAACGATCCGATTGATGCAGGTGATGTTCGAGAAATTCCCGCAATGCCGATTCGGCTTCCGCCACCGAGGGTTCATTGAATGGGCCGCACACAAGAACCGCATGGCGGGCCAGGCGGCATAACTCGGCCAGAAAGGCATTTCGTTCCGGCGCGGGAATGTGCTCGAGCGTATCGACGGAAACCACCACATCGAATGTTCGATCGCCGAAGGGGATGACGGAATCCAGATAGCTCAACGAACCCGGCCAGTCTTCCCACACGCGGTCGAGAACGGTAATGCGATGGCGGGATGCGAACAAATGCAAATACCCCAAAGCGCCGCCCACATCCAAAACGCTCAACGATTCGTGGCTGATCTGATTCAATAAATCCGTCACAAACCGGTAGCGCTGGAAATGATCGAACGGCAACTCTTCCAGGAATCGGTGGGTATCCACAACCGCCGCCTCGAGGCATAGATTGACGGCTGTAATGGGTTCGCCTTCCACGCGGACAGTGACATCGTGGCCGCCGGGAGGGAGAGGAACCGGGTTCCAGCAATGCCGGATTCCCCGATCGGTGGAATGATGGCCCCCATACCGTAATTTCAAATCGCCCACGAACACATCGGGATGCCGTTCCCGATCCGCGATCAAAGAAAAAGCGATATTCATCGGCGTTTTCGCCGCATTGAGAAGATAAAAAGAGGTGTTTTCTCCCAATGTCGTTGCAGCCGCCGGGGAACGCAAGGCCAAGTACAAATTCGAATCGTTGAGAGTAATCGAATCCGCCAGGGACGAACGTTGCGAAGGAAACTCTTTACGAATCGCCTGCCAGGCTTCGCTGGGCTGGCGGCAGGCGGCGATTTCCAGTTCGTAGGGTTGCCCGCCAAATCGGATCGCGGTTTGCCAGCCGCGGTCTCTTAGCCAATCCACCCAACAGGAGGGTGGATGTTCGTGAATATGAGTCGGTTCGTTTCGCTTGAAGTGAATCGGATCGGGCGTCGATAGAAAACAGATTCCCTCCGGTTTCAGAACGCTTTCCACCATTTCCATCACGGCATTGGGATTTTCCAAATGCTCGATCAGATCGAACAGAGAAACCACATCGAAAGAATTCGGGAGAAACGGCAATCGATCGGCTCGTCCCCGAATCACACGTCCTCGGACTTTCTTGACCTGCCGCAAAGCATACGAGCTGATATCCAGCCCGAACGCTTCCACGCCCAGATCTTCCGCTTGTTCGATTAGATACCCATAAGCGCATCCCAGATCCAGCCATCGGATAGGTTCTTCATAATTCAGTTGCACCCATTGGATCAAATCGCTCCAATCGGCGTGTTCCTTCTCATACCCCTCGTGGCCGTATCCACTCCCCCGTCCGTGGAAATACCCTTCTCCGTAACGGGCATCGATCGGATCGGCCGAATGCGCGATTTGATTGTCGATGATTCCTTCTGATTCAATCACAATCTCCCTCCGAAAGAGACCACTGCGTTTCCATGGCAAAAATACCGTGCTGATCCGTCATCCGTTCGCTGATGGTGAAATTGCAGGCTCGTTCCCAATGATCGACCGGCTGCGGAAATCCATCGAATGCATTATAACAACAGAGGGTCAGGTAATATTGCCCCCTTAACAACGGCATATGAGGAATTCGGCAGCGAATCCGCCCGCATTCGCCTTCCCGTCCGAAGTCCAGCGCCATTTTCTGTTCGTGCCAGAAATGATTGGAACCATGGACGTAGGTTCCATCCGCCCGGAAAAACTGATACCCGAAGACGACGCCGTGCACTTTGGACTTGACTTCGAATTCCGCATCGATGATGACTGGCTCGCCGGTATCGAAAATCGTCCGTGCGATCCCCTCTGCATCCTGCATGACGATGCGCTTGACCTCGATCTCTCCCGATCCCCATCGAGGAGCGCTGGATGAATCCGTTTTCCGTGCGGCATGGTTGACCTTGTCTTTATGCGACATTTCCAAATATTGATCGAGAACGGCGTCCGGCGATCCAATCGCACGAAGAGTTCCGCCGTCCAAAAGAGCAACCTGGCTGCAGAAATGCCGCACGGTTGTCAGATCGTGCGAGACCAGCAAAATGGTTTTACCCCGGTTTTTAAAATCGTTCATTCGATCGAGGCATTTATTACGAAAATATTCGTCGCCCACCGACAGCGCTTCATCCACGATCAAGATTTCCGGATCGACGGCGGTCGCCACGGCAAACGCCAAGCGTAAATACATTCCCGTGGAATAAGTTCGAACCGGTTGATCGATGAAATTCTCCAGTTCGGAAAAAGCGATAATCTCCGGCAGAATTTCTTCCGTCTGTGCCCGGGTAAGGCCTTGTAAGGCGCAATTTAAAAAGACGTTGTTACGCCCCGAAAACTCGGGGTGAAAACCGGAACCCAATTCTAGAATGGATGCAACGGTTCCCCGTACTTGAATATCCCCTTCGCTGGGACAGGATATCCCCGAAAGGATCTTCAGGAGTGTGGATTTTCCCGCTCCGTTCTGACCGATAATACCAAACGAGGCTCCCCGGGGAATATGAAGGTTGACATGCCGCAAGGCCCAGAAAGGACGATGCCGGGAACGCCACGGCCATAAAAACTCCCGTACCCGGTTCAAGGGATGGCTGTAGATGCGGTAACATTTACCCAGATTGAGAGTCTCGATGACCGTTTCCATGCGGATATTCTATCAAGAGCGATTCCATTTGTCGTGGACTGGAAGCGTATGCCCCAGCAGATTGCTTCACTTCGTTCGCAATGACATACGCTTCCGATACCCTTAAACGCATTCAATTTAAATGAATGTCCGGACGAAGAAGGTCGTTTGTGGGATTCGGATCGGTGGGATTTCTCCGCTTCAGCATGGCATCCATTTTCTCTTGAAGAACTCTCGCACGTACGGCGATATCTGTTTCGCCGAGTAATTCCACCTGTTGCGGAACCGGTAATCCCAGACTGGCGGCCAATGCATCGGTCAATTCCGCCAGGCCAAATCCCGTATTGGATAATGTGGGGAAATTATGCTTGCTACCCGCATATTCAATCACCAGTTCGCCATAGGTTTCCAACAGACGAGTTTGAATTTGGAGTTGATCCTCCTTGGAAAGATGCAGGACGGAATCTTCCAGTATATCCACACTCGCGGTTCGGTAAGGAAGCGGTTTCAGAATATTTCTAATGCGGACACGTTTTAATCCCAGAAGAAGGATGTTACTGCGGCCATCGGGTAGCGATTCCCTCTTGAGAATCGTTCCCAAACAAACAGTCGGATAAATATCCGGGTTTCCGGCATAATTTTGTTCCCAACCCGGTTTCAAAACGGCCATCCCGATCATCCGTTCCCCTTCCAAAACGTCGCTGAGCATATGCCGGTATCGCTTTTCGAATATATGCAACGGCAATAGGGTATTCGGAAAATGTACGACGTTCGGCAAGGGAAAAATCGGAAGAATTCCCGAGAAATTTTTTAGGCTGAAATCTGGCGTCATTCTCGCTAACCTCAGAGCATACCACTGCTTCATTCACCGCATGCTTTATTATAGACCAGGTGAAGAAAGATGGAATCGGTATAGACTCCGGAGAAATAGTTCAAATACACGATCCATCCGGCCAGGCATTTTCCCTAGCCCCTCCCCGCAAAACCGGGTATTCTGCTTGGATATTCCGAGATAAGGAGCCTGTGCCATGTCCAAACGATTCATCGTTCCCCCAAACGGTCCACCTGCCGTCGGCCCCTATTCACCCGCCGTGGCCGCGGGAGGATTCTTATTTGTCTCCGGACAGATTCCCATTCACCCTCAAACCGGCGAATTGATCAAGAAGACCTTTGAAAGCCAGGTGCGGCAAACTCTGGAGAATTTGAAAAGTATTGTAGAATCGTCCGGACTCACGATTAACGATGTTGTAAAGGTGACCATTTTCGTGACCGATCTGGCTAACTTTGCCGAGCTCAACCGGATTTATGAAGAGTATTTTACGGAAAGCAAACCGGCACGCGCCTGTATCCAGGCGGCGGCGCTTCCAAAGGGAGTGGACGTTGAAATCGAAGCCATCGCCTGTTTTCCCGGCGATTAGAGCGATTCTAAAAAGTATGTACAGTAATTCACCCGCTCCACCTTCGAAAAAGCCATTTTTTCTGGCTTTTTCGAAACGCGAATAGGAACGTAATTATGAGAATCACATAAAATTCGATAATGTTATCGATTCCCTTCCAAAGCCGCTCAAGAGGTTGCCGCGAAATGAATGCCTGCTTACAATAAGACTTGAATAAAAAACTCGGCAAAATCGATCATTATCTATAGCGTTTTTGCCCTTCGTTTTCGGAACATCGCTGCGAGAATGGCGGAATTGGTAGACGCGCTAGACTTAGGATCTAGTGGGTTCC